>JBOGDY010000031.1:0-14059 GCA_050742955.1 Actinomycetes bacterium
CATCATGCTGCGCGCCACCCGGCGCGAGCGGATCGAGTACTGAGAGGCCGGCATGACCGTCACGACGCGCACGGGAGACGCGGGAGCCCCGACATCAAGCCCACCGGCCACCGGCAACGTCCGAAAGGGAAGCGGTGCCGGCGAAGTTGGCGTCAACGTCTTCTCGCACGCCGTCCTGATCGCCTGGTCGGTGATGGTGCTGGTGCCGTTCGCCTGGGCGCTGCTCGCCTCCGTGAAGACATCACGTGAGATCTTCGGCTCGCCGTGGGCACTGCCGGAAGTCATTCAGTGGTCGAACTTCGCCCGCGCCTGGGACAAGGGCGTACGCGAGTACCTGCTGAACAGCATCGTCGTCGTGACCGGCGGTGTGCTGCTGACCATGCTGTTCGGGTCGATGGTGGCCTATGTGCTGGCCCGCTACGAGTTCCGCGGCAACAGGTTCATCTACTACCTGTTCGCCGCCGGGATGATGTTCCCCGTCTTCCTGGCGATCGTGCCCCTGTTCTTCGTCGTGCGGAACCTCGGCATGCTCTCGACGTACCAGGGACTCATCCTGGTCTACGTCGCCTACTCCCTGCCTTTCACCGTCTTCTTCATGCACTCGTTCTTCAGGACGCTGCCGACCTCGATCGCCGAAGCCGCGTTCATGGATGGCTGCTCGCACACCGGGGTCTTCTTCCGGGTGATGCTGCCGATGGCCAAGCCCGGCCTGCTGAGCATCGGCATCTTCAACGTGCTCGGCCAGTTCAACCAGTTCGTCCTGCCCCAGTTCCTGTCCCCCGAGAAGCCGGTGCTCGCCCAGGGCATCGCGACGCTGCTGGCCAGCCAGCGGTACGAGGGCGACTGGGGTGCGCTCTTCGCCGCGCTGACCATCGCGATGGCTCCCGTCGTGGTCGTCTACCTCATCTTCTACCGGCAGGTCCAGGCCGGTCTGACCAGCGGCACGCTCAAGTAGCCTGCCGCACGAGGCCACGCTTGGTCGCGAATCATTCGGATACGGAGAGCTCATGGGTCGGGAACCCTTTGTCCACGACGAGATCATGTCGCAGCCGGAGTGCTGGTCGCGCGCCGTCGACGTCGGCACCCAGTCCCGGGACCTGCTGCCCCGGGACGGCGAGCGGGTCGCCATCGTGGGCTGCGGGACATCCTGGTTCATGGCGCAGGCCTACGCCTCGCTGCGAGAGTCGGCGGGCCACGGCGAGACGGACGCCTTCGCAGCGTCGGAGATGCCCCGCGGGAGACGCTACGACCGGCTGCTCGCGATCACGCGCTCCGGGACGACGACCGAGGTCCTCACGCTGCTCGACCAGGCGAGGGGCAGCCAACCGACGCTGGCGATCACGGCGGACCCCACGTCCGCCGTGCTCGGCGCCGCCGACCAGACGATCGTGCTCGACTTCGCCGAGGAGCGGTCCGTGGTGCAGACCCGCTTCGCCACCAGCACGCTGGCCCTGCTTCGTGCCAGCCTGGGGGAGGACCTCGAGCCGGTCGTCGCGCAGGCCGAGCAAGCCCTGGCGGCCGACCTGCCGGCCGGTCTGCTCGAGCGGACGCAGTTCACGTTCCTGGGCTCGGGCTGGACGGTCGGACTGGCCAACGAGGCGGCGCTCAAGATGCGCGAGGCATGCCTGGCATGGGCGGAGTCCTATCCGGCCATGGAGTACCGGCACGGTCCCATCAGCATCACGGATGCTCGGAGCACGGTGTGGTTCCTGACGGTCCCTCCGGCCGCCTTGCCGGAGGAGGTCGCAGCGACCGACGCTCTCGTCCTGACCCCCACGGGAGACCCGATGGCCGAGCTGGTGAAGGTGCAGCGGCTGAGCGTTGCCCTCGCCGCAGCGAAGGGGCTCGACCCGGACCGACCACGCAATCTCAACCGGTCGGTGATCCTTACCTCTCAACCGGGCTAGGCGGTTTCCCTGTCCACGACCGAGTGCGTGTTGGCCCTCGACATCGGAGGAACGACGATCAAGGGGGCGGTGGTCGACGGCAACGGGACCGTCACGTCGCGACTGCGCCGGCCTACCCCGACCCGGGACAGCGCACCCGACGAAACCCTGGCCGCGATCCTGACCACGGTTGACGAGCTCACGGCGGCAGCCCCACGTGACGTCGGGGTGCGTGCGATCGGGCTGGTGGTCACCGGCATCGTCGACGAACAGCGCGGGATGGCTGTCCACTCGGAGAACGTCGGCTGGCGGAACACGCCGGTCAGGTCCCTGGTCGAACGAGCCACCGGACTGCCAGTCGGCTTCGGCCACGACGTCCGGGCCGGCGCCCTGGCGGAATGGCGCCTGGGCGCCGGCCGGGGGCTCGAGGACCTGGTCTTCGTCGCGATCGGCACCGGCGTCTCCGCCGGGATCATCGTCCAGGGACGGCTCGTCAGCGGCGGCGGCAACGCGGGCGAGATCGGGCACCTCGACGTGGGGCATGGCGAACCGTGCCTTTGCGGGGGGCGCGGGTGCGTCGAGGCGGTGGCCTCTGCCGCTTCGGTAGCCCGCCGATACGCCGCCATCTCCGGGCAACCGGTCCCCGGCGCCACGGAGGTGGCGGAGCGGATGGTCGCCGGGGACCCGGCCGCCCGACAGGTCTGGACGGATGCGACCGAGGCGTTGGCGTTGGCGCTCGCCTGGACCTCCGTCGTGCTCGCCCCGCAGGCAATCCTCCTGGGCGGCGGGCTGGCCAGGTCCGGCAGCCTGCTCTTCGAGCCGGTCCGGCAGGCCCTGGACGGCCATCTGGGAGGGGTCCCCACGCCGCAGCTCGTGCCCGGCAGCCTGCACGAGGAGGCCGGATGTCTCGGCGCCGCCCTCCTGGCCTGGGACGTGCTCGGGCAGACCGGAACCCCGCAGGCAGGAGCCGCGCCATGACAGTCCTGACGAACGCACGGCTGGTCCAGCGCGACGAGGTGCTCGATGGCGGCTGGATTCGCTACGACGCCGAACGGTTCACCGAAGTCGGTCGCGGCGACCCTCCAACCGGTCACCACCTCTCCGTCGGCGGACACCTCGTCGTCCCAGGGTTCGTCGACATCCATGTGCACGGCGGCGGTGGCCGCAGCTTCACCACAGGCTCCGTGGATGACGGTGCGGCAGTCGCTCAGTTCCATCGGCGACACGGCACCACCACGCTGCTGGCCAGCCTGGTCACCGCGTCACTTGCGGACCTGCTGCGGCAGATCTCCGTCCTGTCCGACCTGGTCGACGACGAGACCGTGGCCGGTCTGCACCTGGAAGGGCCGTACCTGTCAGCCGTGCGTTGTGGCGCGCACGCCCCGAGCCTGCTGCAAGTTCCAGCGAAGGGCGACATCGAGCAGCTGCTCGACCGCCGCCCCGGAACCGTCCGGATGGCAACGCTGGCTCCGGAGCTCGACGGCGGGATCGACGCGATCACCCAGCTTTCGGCGGCGGGGACCATCCCCGCCATCGGTCACACCGACGCTACGTACGACGTGGCCCACGCGGCCGTGGACGCCGGGGCGAGGGTGGCGACTCACCTCTTCAACGGGATGCGGCCGATCCACCACCGGGAGCCGGGCGTGGTCGTCGCGCTGATGGAACGTCCGGAGGTTGTCGTCGAGCTGATCAACGACGGCGTGCACCTCCATCCATCGATCGTCCGTTGGGTGATGACTACCGTCGGCGCTGATCGTGCTGCCCTTGTCACTGACGCGATTGCGGCCGCAGGGGCGGAGGACGGTCTGTACGCCCTCGGCGGGTCGTCAGTGCGGGTGCGTGACGGGCGTGCAGAGCTCGCCGACGGATCCGCATTGGCAGGAAGCACCCTGACGATGGACGCGGCCTTCCGGCGTGCGGTCCGTGAGCAGGGTCAGCCCGTCGTCGCGGCTGCACGCGCAGCGGCAACCACACCGGCCCAGCTGCTGGGGCTCGACAACGTCGGCGTCATCGCCCCGGGGCGACTGGCCAACCTGGTCGTTCTGAAGGAGGACCTCACCGTGCGCGCGGTCCTCTACCGCGGTCAGTGGGTGGGTGGGTGGCCGCCGTGATCCTCACCGTCACGCCCAACGTCGCTCTCGACATCACCTACCACGTGGACCGGCTGGTCCCTGGTTCCAGCCACCGCGTGCGGGGGGTAGCGGAACGGGCAGGCGGCAAGGGGGTCAACGTCGCACGAGTCCTCCACGCCCTGGGTCGAGGCAGCACGATCTTCGGGTTCGTCGGCAGCGCGGAGGCCGCCACCATCACGACCGATCTCGCTCGAGCCGGGATCGCCCACGAGCTCATCCCGATCGACGGCCCGACGAGACGAACCATCGCGGTCGTGGACTCCGTCGACGGCGTGGCGACGCTCTTCAGCGAGGCCGGCCCTCGAGTTCCAGCCGCGAAGTGGGCAGACCTCGAGGCGATGCTCGCCGCGAGGCTTCCCGACGCGGAGGCCGTGGTCATCTCCGGCAGCCTGCCGCCCGGCGTCGAGGACGACGCCTACGCCCGACTCGTGCGCCTGGCCGCCTCACACCGGGTCACGGTTCTGGTCGACGCCGTCGGCGAAGCACTCCTCCAGGCTGCCGCTGCGGGAGCCGACATCGTGAAACCGAACTCGAGCGAGCTTCTCGACACCACGGGCATTCTCGACGTCACAGGTGCAGCCGAGGACCTAAGACGGCGCGGAGCCAAAGCCGTCGTGGTCTCCCAAGGAGAAGCCGGGATGACCGCGTTCACCCCGGACGGATCGTGGCGGGCCGCTCCTCCGACCCGGGTCGTTGGCAACCCCACCGGGGCCGGCGACGCCGCTGCGGCGGCACTCATCGCCGGGGCGGTCGCCGGCACTCCCTGGCCCGATCGACTGCGCGACGCCGTCGCCCTGTCGGCCGCGGCCGTCTCCCAGCCGACGGGCGGCAGTGTCGACGTGGGCACGTACCGCAGTTTCGCCCGCCAGATCCTCCTGGAGGAGAGCCATGCCCCTGGCCACGACCGCTGACATCGTGACGTCGGCCTCGCGCGACGGTCGCGGTGTCGGCGCCTTCAACATGATCCAGCTCGAGCACGCGGAAGCCATCGTCGCCGGGGCCGCCGACGCCGACCGTCCGGTCATCATGCAGGTCAGCGAGAACGCGGTGCGTTACCACGGCGGGCTCGAGCCGGTGGCGCTCGCTGCCTTGTCCATCGCTCGGCACGCGGCCGTCCCGGTGGCGGTTCACCTCGACCACGCCACGTCGCGGGATCTCGTGGACGAGGCGGTGCGGCTCGGCTTCGCCTCGGTGATGTTCGACGCGTCCAACCTTGCCTACGAGGCCAATGTCGCCGCCACAGCCGAGGTCGTGGCCCGATGCCACGAACAGGGCGTGTGGGTCGAGGCGGAGCTGGGGGAGGTCGGCGGCAAGGACGGCGTCCACGCACCGGGCGCCCGCACCGACCCGGAGGAGGCGGCGGGGTTCGTGGCGGCGACGAAGGTGGATGCTCTCGCCGTCGCCGTGGGCACCTCCCACGCCATGCTCACGCGAGACGCCACCCTCGACTTCGAACTGATCGGAGCGCTCGGTACCCGCCTCGCCGTACCACTCGTGCTGCACGGCTCCTCGGGGGTTTCCGACCAGGACCTGACTCGGGCGGTCGCCGCCGGGATGACCAAGGTGAACATCGCCACTCACCTCAACAACGCCTTCACCGCCGCAGTGCGCGCCTACCTCGGTGAGAACCCATCGGTCGTGGACCCCCGCAAGTATCTCGGGAAGGCCCGCGAGCTGGTCGCGGCCGAGGTCGGCCGCCTGTTACGACTGCTTGCCGGCAGCGGATGAAGGACCGCAGCCCTGATTCAAGGAGCGGCCCGGCGAGGCGCGACTCATGAGACCGCTTCGATGATGCGTAGATCGCGCTCGGCTCCGTCGCCGAGCTCTCGCAGCGCATCCTGGTAGGCCCGGCTCTCGTACGCGGCGACGGCCGCGTCGACGCTGTCGAACTCGATGACGACTGTGCGTTGCATGACGCCGGCTTCGAATGCCCTCGCAGGCTGGCCGCGAGCGAGGAACCGGCCGCCTGATGCACGCATCGCGGGGCCTGCGAGCGCGATGTACGCGGCGAGCTTCTGCGGGTCGCTGACAGAGCGAAATGTGTTGATCCAGTACGCCTTGGCCATAGCCGCAGTCTCGCAGCATCGCGCGAATGCTGCGAGCCATGTATGTCTTGAAGGTGTTCGATGTGGTCGCGAGTCCGAACACCCAAGGGGTCAACTCATGACGAAGACCGGCCTGGACGTCGACCTGGCCCGCCGGGACACGCCTGGCTGCGACAACGTCGTACACCTGAACAACGCCGGGGCCGCTCTCCCACCGGAGTGTGTGACCGAGGCCATGGTCGCCCACCTGCGCCTGGAGTCCGAGATGGGCGGCTACGAGGCCGCGGACCACGCAAGCCGGCATGTGCAGAACACCTACACCGCGATCGCCCGCCTCATCGGATGTGATGTCGGCGAGGTCGCCGTCGTCGAGAACGCGACGCGGGCTTGGGACCAGGCGTTCTACGCGATGCGCTTCGAGGACGGCGACACCATCCTCACCTCGCGGGCGGAGTACGCCAGCAACGTGATCGCGTTCCTGCAGGTGACGGCCCGGACCGGTGCTCGCATCGTGGTTGTCGACGACGACGAGCACGGCCAGATCTCCGTCCGGGACCTGCGCAGGCGGATCAACCGATCGGTCAAGCTCATCGCGCTGACGCACGTGCCTACGCAGGGCGGCTTGGTGAATCCGGCGATCGAGGTCGGCAACGTGGCCAAGGATGCCGGGATCACCTACCTGCTGGACGCCTGCCAGTCGGTCGGCCAGCTACCCGTGGATGTCCAGGCAATCGGCTGCGACATCTTGTCGGCGACTGGACGCAAGTACCTGCGCGGCCCGCGGGGCACGGGTTTCCTCTACGTGCGCGACACGCTGTTGCCTCGGCTCGAGCCGCCCTTCCTGGACCTGCACGCCGCCGCGTGGACGTCACCCGCCCACTACGTCGTGCGTCCGGATGCGCGTCGCTTCGAGAACTGGGAGACCAACTATGCGGCCAAGATCGGTCTCGGCGTGGCCATCGACTACGCATTGACCTGGGGCCTGGATGCCATCGAGGAGCGCGTCACGATGCTCGCCGAACATCTGCGCGACGGACTGATCCGCATCCCTGGGGTGTCGGTCCACGACCAAGGCATCCGCAAGTGCGGCATCGTGACGTTCACGGTGGACGGGACGTCGGCCCAGGCCGTTCAAGAGGCATTGTCCGGGGCGGGGATCAACACCAGTGTGTCGCTGGTCGAGTATGCGCAGCTCGACCTGCCCACCCGGGGCCTGGCGGGCCTCGTTCGAGCTTCCGTGCACTACTACAACACCGAGGCCGAGATCCAGCGCCTGCTCGAGGTGGTAGCCGACATTCCATGACGGGACCCCAGACGGAGTGCACGTCCCGTGGCGGCTACAGCTCCACGCCGGTGAGCACCATGACGCGCTCGTAGGTGTAGTCCTCCATGGCGTAACGCAGGCCCTCGCGCCCGATGCCGGACTCCTTGGTGCCTCCGTAGGGCATCTGGTCGGCCCGGAACGACGGCACGTCGGCGACCACCAGACCTCCGACCTCCAGGTCGCGGTGCGCCCGGAACGCAGTCCGCAGGTCGTGGGTGAAGATCCCGGCCTGCAGGCCGAACCGCGACGCGTTGACCTGCTCGAACGCCTCCCCCACGTCGTCGAACGCCGACACCACGACGACCGGGCCGAACACCTCCTCGGCGGACACCTTGGCCCCGGCCGGGACGTCGGCGAGCACCGTCGGCGCAAAGGTCGTGCCGTCCCGGGTCCCGCCGGTCAGCACGGTGGCGCCGGCCCCCACCGCCTCGTCGACCCACTGGCCGACCCGCTCCGCAGCGGAACGGTCGATGAGGGGGCCGACGTCGGTCAGGTCGTCCCAAGGGTCGCCGGTGCGCAACGCCTCGACGTGCTTCACCAGCAGCCCGACGAACTCGTCGTGCACCTCCCGGGCCACAACGACACGCTGGACGGAGATGCAGGACTGCCCGCCCTGGTAGTTCGCGAAGGTCGCGCACCGGCTCGCCGCCCAGTCGAGGTCGGCGGCGTAGTCGGCGCACACGACGGCGGCGGCGCTCCCGCCCAGCTCCAGCGTCACGTGCTTGCGCGGGTGCGCGTCGAGGATGCTCCACCCGACCGGACCCGACCCGGTGAAGGACACCACCGGCAGCCGCGGGTCGGCGACCAGGTCGCCGGCCCGCTCGTTAGGAACCGTCAGCACCGAGACCATCCCGGCCGGGAGGTCGGTCTCGGCGAACAGCTCGCCGAGCACCAGCGCCGACAGGGGTGTCTTCGGTGCCGGCTTCACCACGATCGGTGCGCCGACCGCGATGGCGGGCGCGACCTTGTGCGCGACCAGGTTGAGCGGGAAGTTGAACGGCGCGATGCCCAGCACCGGGCCGCGCGGGAACCGCCGGACCAGCCCGATCCGCCCGTCCGCGCCCGGCGAGGTGTCCAGCCGCTGCACCTCTCCGGAGAAGCGCCGCGCCTCCTCGGCGGCCCACCGGAACGTCGACACCGCGCGGGACACCTCGACCCGTGACCACTTGAGAGGCTTGCCGCTCTCCGCCGTGATCAGCCGGGCCAGCTCCTCGCCGCGCTCGGCCAGCCGCGCGGACACCGCCGCCAGCGCCTCGGCCCGGGTGTGTGCGGGCAACCGCGACGCCTCGCGGCTCACCGCGTCCGCCGCGGTCACGGCCTCTTCGACCTGGTCGGGTGTCGGGATGGCGACGACGGCGGCAACCTCACCGTCGTACGGGCTGCGGACCTCGAACGTCTCCTCCCCCGTCTCGGCACGCCCCGCCACCCAGAACGGTCGGACGTCGGACATGTCGCCGCCTCAGACGGTTGCGAAGGACTTCTCGATCACGTCGAGCGCCTCCGTCAGCAGATGGTCGGGGATGACGAGTGGCGGCAGGAAGCGCAGCACGTTGCCGTCGGTGCCCGCCGTCAGGACCAGGACGCCCTCGGCTCGGCAGGCCGCCGCGACCCTGGCCGTCGTCGCCGCGTCCGGCTGTGTCGTGCCGGGCGCCACGATCTCCATGGCAACCATCGCACCGCGCCCGCGCACGTCACCGATCACCGGGAACCTCGACTGCAGGTCGCGCAGCCGGCCGAGCATGGTGGAGCCGATCGCGCGCGCCCGCCCGACCAGATCCTGCTCGCGCATCGTGGCAAGCGCGCCGAGGGCCGCGGCGCAGGCGACCGGGTTGCCGCCGTAGGTGCCGCCGAGCCCGCCCACGTGCACCGAGTCCATGATCTCGGAACGGCCGGTGACGGCGGAGAGCGGCAGCCCTCCGGCCAGACCCTTGGCCATCGTCACCACGTCGGGCACGACGCCTTCGTGGTCGCAGGCGAACCAGTCACCGGTGCGGCAGAGTCCGGTCTGGATCTCGTCGGCGACGAGGACGATGCCGTTGTCGCGGCAGTACGCCGCCAGCCCGGGAAGGAAACCGGGCGCCGGCTCGATGAAGCCGCCCTCGCCCTGGATCGGCTCGATGACGACGCACGCGACGTTGTCGGCACCGACCTGCTTGTCGATGACGTCCGTCGCGCGGGCTGCGGCCTCGGCGCCGGTCACCGGCACCGGCTCCCGGAACGGGTAGGACAACGGCACCCGGTGCACCTCGCCGGCGAACGGGCCGAAGCCGTGCTTGTACGGCATGTTCTTGGCCGTCATCGCCATCGTCAGGTTGGTCCGGCCGTGGTAGCCGTGGTCGAACACCACCACCGCCTGCCGGCCCGTGTGGGCACGCGCGACCTTGACGGCGTTCTCGACCGCCTCCGCCCCGGAGTTGAACAGCGCGGTCTTCTTCGGGTGGGTGCCCGGAGTCAGGGCGGCCAGCTCCTCGCATACGGCGACGTAGCCCTCGTACGGCGTGACCATGAAGCAGGTGTGGGTGAACGCCGCGACCTGGTCCGAGACGTTGCGGACGACGGCCTCGGCGCTGTTGCCGACGCTCACGACCGCGATGCCCGAGCCGAGGTCGATGAGAGAGTTGCCGTCTGCGTCGACCACGACACCGCCGCCCGCTGCGGTCACGAACACCGGCAGGGTGCTGCTCACCCCGCGCGCGACGGCGGCCTCCCGCCGGGCGAGCAGCTCGCGGGACCGCGGCCCGGGCAGCTCGGTGAGGACGCGGCGCTCCTGGGGAAGGGACGGTCCGCCGGTTTGGGTCATGGGGTGCTCCAGTTGGTCATGACGTGCTTGATCCGGGTGTACTCCTCCAGCCCGTAGAGCGAGAGGTCGTGCCCGTGGCCGGTGTGCTTGTAGCCGCCGTGCGGCATCTCGGAGACGAGGGTGCCGTGGGTGTTGATCCAGACACAGCCGAAGTCGAGCCGCTTGGCCATCCGCATGGCACGGCCGTGGTCGCGGGTCCACACCGAGGACGACAGGCCGTAGGGCACGTCGTTGGCCCACCTGACCGCCTCGTCCTCGTCGCTGAACCGCTGCACGGTGATGACCGGGCCGAAGACCTCGTTCTGCACGATGTCGTCGCGCTGGTCGAGGCCGGAGACGACGGTGGGCTCGAAGAAGTAGCCCTCGGCGAGGTCACCGCCGACGCGACTGCCGCCGGTGTGCACCGTCGCGTCGTCGGGCAGCCCTCCGACGAACCCGGCGACCCGGTCCAGCTGGCTTGCGCTGTTGAGCGGGCCGAAGTAGGCATCGGGGTCGTCCGGCGGCCCCACGTGGGTGACGCGCGCCTGGTCGGTCAGTGCGTCAACGACGTCGCTGTGCACCCCGGGCCCGGCCAGCACGCGGGTCGCCGCGGTGCAGTCCTGGCCGGCGTTGTAGTAGCCGGCCGCGGCGATCGCCGTCGCTGCCGCCTCGATGTCGGCGTCGTCGAACACCACGACCGGTGCCTTGCCACCGAGCTCGAGATGCACCTTCTTGAGGTCCTTGGCCGCGGCCTGCGCGACCGCCATCCCCGCGCCGGTCGAACCGGTGATGGACACCATCTGCGGCTCGGGGTGCTCGACGAGCAGGCTGCCGGTCCCCCGGTCCCCGCAGACGACGTTGAGCACGCCGGGCGGCAGCACGTCGAGGGCGATCTCGCCCAGCAGCACGCTCGTCACCGGCGTCGTGTCCGAGGGCTTGAGCACGACGGTGTTGCCGGCGGCGATCGCCGGCGCAACCTTCCACACAGCCATCATCAGCGGGTAGTTCCACGGCGTGATCTGCGCGCAGACCCCGATCGGCTCGCGACGGACCATCGAGGTGTGGCCGGCGAGGTACTCCCCGGCCGCACGGCCGTCGAGGCTGCGCGCCGCGCCCGCGAAGAACCGGATCTGGTCCAGGACCGCCGGGAGCTCGTCGGCACGCATCTGCGACAACGGCTTCCCGGTGTTGCGGCACTCCGCCTCGATGAGGTCGTCGGCGCGGCGTTCGAGGGCGTCGGCCAGTCGCAGCAGGGCGAGCTGACGCTCGCCGGGCGTGGTGTCGCGCCACTTCTCGTACGACGATGCAGCTGCTGCCATCGCCGCGTCGATGTCGCGCCGGTCGGAGACGGGTGCGGTCGCGAAGACCGTCCCGGTGCTGGGGTCCACCAGGTCGTTGGTCCGCCGGTCCGCCGTGTCGACGAGGCGGCCCCCGACGACGTTCTGCAGGATCTGTTTCCCCATCAGAGCACCTTCGACAGGAACGCCTTGGTGCGGGCGTGCTGGGGGTTGGCCAGCACGTCGCGCGGGTGCCCGGCCTCGACGACCATGCCGTCGTCCATGAACACCAGGGCGTCACCGACCTCGCGCGCGAACCCCATCTCGTGGGTGACCACGACCATCGTCATCCCGCTGGCCGCGAGATCCCGCATGACATCGAGGACCTCTCCGACCAGCTCGGGGTCGAGGGCCGAGGTCGGCTCGTCGAAGAGCATCAGCTTGGGCTCCATCGCCAGCGCTCTCGCGATCGCGACGCGCTGCTGCTGGCCGCCGGAGAGCTGCGACGGGTAGGTGCCGCTCTTGGCCGCCAGCCCCACCCGGTCGAGCAGCTTCTCGGCGCGCTCGCGGACGACCGCCTTGGGCTCCTTGCGGACCCGCAGCGGGGCCTCCATGACGTTCTGCAACGCGGTCATGTGCCCGAACAGGTTGAACCGCTGGAACACCATGCCGATGTCACGGCGGTGCGCGGCCACCTCCTTCTCCCGCAGCTCGTACAGCTTGTCGCCGGCCTGCCGGTAGCCCACCAGGCGGCCGTCGACGTAGAGCCGCCCGGCGTCGACCTTCTCCAGGTGGTTGATGCACCGCAGGAAGGTCGACTTCCCCGACCCGGAGGGACCGACGAGGCAGAACACCTCCTCGGGCGAGACCTCCAGGTCGATGCCCTTGAGCACGTCCAGGTGGCCGAACGACTTGTGGACGTTCTCCGCCTTCACCATCTGTGTGGTCACCGGGCACCTCCCTGGACGCGGCCGGGTCGGAGGTTGGCGAGGATGCGCTGCCCCAGCGTCGGGGGCAGGGCACCGACCGACCCGCGGGCGAAGCGGCGCTCCAGGTGGTACTGCCCGTAGCTCGCGATCGAGGTGAGGACGAGGTACCAGAAGCTCGCGACCATCAGCATCTCGATTGTCGTGAACTCACGCGCGGCGATCGCCGAGGTCCGGGTGAGCAGGTCACCGGCGCCGACGACCAGGACCAGCGAGGTCGTCTTGAGCATGGTGATGGTCTCGTTGCCGGTCGGCGGGATGATGACCCGCATCGCCTGCGGGAGCACGATCCGGCGCATCGTCTGGCCCTGCGTCATGCCGAGCGCGTGGGACGCCTCGGACTGGCCGGTGTCGACGGCGAGGATGCCGGCGCGCACCACCTCGGCCATGTAGGCGGCCTCGTTGAGGGCCAGCGCCAGCAGAGCCGCGACGAACGGCTTGATGAGCTCGTTCGTGCCTCCCTGGAGCGGACCGAACCCGAGCTTCGGGAAGAACAGCGCCAGGTTGAACCAGATGAGCAGCTGGACCAGGACCGGTGTGCCACGGAAGAGCCAGATGTAGAACCAACTGACCGTGCTCAGCACCTTGTTGTCCGAGAGTCGCATCACCGCGACCACGATCCCGAGCGCGATGCCGATGACCATGGAGAGCACGGTGAGCTGGATCGTGACCCACAGGCCGCCCAGCACCGTCCGCTCGGTGATGAACTCCCCGACGACCGACCAGCGCAGGTTGTCGTTGGTCGCGACGGACCAGATGAGGGCCGCGACGAGCACGATGACGACCACGGCAGAGGCCCACTGGCCCCAGTGGCGCACCGGGATCGCCTTGACCGCCTCGTGCCCCCGCCCGCCCGCCCCTGCGGGTGCACCGGTTGTGTGCACGTTGGAGGACATGGCAGGCCCTGTCAGGAGGTTCCGCCGTTGACGGCAGCGTCCTTGTTGGCGCCGCTGGACAGGTCGTTCTTCTCCAGGATCTCGTCGTAGGTGCCGTTGGCGATGATCTCCTCGAGGGCCGCCTTCACGGCGTCGCGCAGCTCGGTGTCCTCCTTGGTGAAGACGATGCCGACCGGCACCGGGAGCACCGGCTCGGTGTTGGCGACCTCGAACTGGTTGCCGCCGCCGATGGTGCGCGAGTTGTAGCGGCCGACGGCGTCCTGGGTGAAGGAGGCTTCCGCGCGACCGGACTGCACCTGCAGCAGCGCGTCCTTGTCGTTGGGCAGCGCGGTCACCTTGATCTTGTCCGACGCGCACTGGTCGGCGTTGAACTCGCCGAGCAGCTTCTCCTGGGTCGAGGCGACGAGCACCGAGACGCTCTTGCCGCAGAGATCCTCGATCGCCGAGATGCCCTCGGGGTTGCCCTTCTTCACGACGATGGCCTGGCCGGTGGTGAAGTAGTCGACGAAGTCGTACTGCGCCTGCCGCTCCTTGGTGTCGGTGATCGCGGCCATGACGAGGTCGAACCGACCGCCGTCGAGCGCGGTGAGCAGGCCGTCGAACGCGGTATGGGTCATCGTCACCTTCACGCCCAGCACCTGGCCGAGCGCGTTGGCCAGGTCCGGGTCCAGGCCGACGATCGTCTTGTTGTCCTCGGCGAAGGACTCGAAGGGCGGGTACAGCGCCTCGGT
>JBOGDY010000032.1:0-13980 GCA_050742955.1 Actinomycetes bacterium
CGCGGTCCGCCTCGATGTCGGGCAGCTCGGCGAGCGCTCCTTCCGGGAACCACCGCGCCTCGCCGCGGAGGAAGGTTCGTGGCATGAGCCACGGACCGCGGTGGGTCGTCGCGACCAGCTCCAGGCAGCCGGCCTCCGGGACCGGGTCGACGGGGATCCAGGCGCTCACGCCACGTCCGTCGACGTTGTAGTAGGGCTGGTCCTGGTGCCACGGGGTCCGCTGCGTCGTGCCGCCCTCCTTGACGAGCACGTGGTCGTGGTAGAGCCGGACCGTGCCGGTGGCCATGAGCTCGGCGGCGATCTGCCCGGCGCGCGAGTGCCTGGCCAGCGCCTCGATCTCGGCGATCTCCCTCCACCGGCAGAAGTCTTCGACGAACCGGCCGGGGTCGTCGGTGCCGCTGGCGAGCTGGGCCAGCGCGCTCGGGCGGTCGAGCACCGCCTCGATCCCGCGGCGCGCCTGCTGCAGCTCGTCGGCGTCGAGCACCCGTCGTACGCACACCACCCCGTCCCGCGCATAGGCGTCGACCTGCTCCACCGGGACCAACGAGTCGGCCATGCGCCGGATGCTAGCCGTGCGCGTCCTCAGAACTGATCAACTTGATAGCCCGAAAGGGTGATGACGGGGCCATCTTCATGACATGTCGGGCGTGGCGGTCGCAGCGGTGCGTAGCGTCTCGCTCACGTTCGGATGGGGGAGGGTGCATGTCCGTCAGGAAGCTGCAGGTGGTCGACGGGTCGCTGGGCGAGGAGGCGTGGAAGCTCTACCGCCAGTCTTTCGACCCCCTTCGGTACGTCGCGGTGCAGCGGCACGTCCTCTACGACCACGAGTTCGACGCCGTGATGCTCGACCCCCGGGTCGACAAGTACCTGGAGTGGGCGGACGACGGGTCGCTGCGCGGGGTCGCCACCATGACCAACCAGCTTCACTCCATGCCCTTGGTGTCGCCCGAGTACTTCGAGCAACGATGGCCGGACCGCTACGCGGCCGGCGAGGTCTTCTACATCGGTTTCCTGGGTGTGCACCCGCACGCGCACGGCACCGGGGCGTTCGCCGACATGGTGAAGGCGATGACCGAAGTGGTCGCAGGTGTGGACGGTGTCGCGGTGCTCGACGTGTGCAACCACAACAAGGACCGGCTCCATCTGCCGCGCGCCATCCGGATGCTGGCGTCGACGTGGGCCTC
The DNA here is from genome assembly GCA_050742955.1 of Actinomycetes bacterium. Lineage (GTDB taxonomy): Bacteria > Actinomycetota > Actinomycetes > JACCUZ01 > JACCUZ01 > CAWIXB01. The sequence continues at coordinate 1,185 of JBOGDY010000032.1, forward strand.
CCACGTCGAGATGGCCCCGCTCGACGCACAGACCTACGTCGGCTACGACTTCAAGCGGGCCGGCTGACCGAGCACGAAGTGGCAGTCCTCGGCCGGTTCCGGCCGGCCGAACAGCCAGCCCTGACCGAGGGGCACACCGAGCTGCGCGAGCAGCGCCCGTTGGCCCTCGGTCTCGATGCCCTCGGCCACCACGCTGAGGCGCATGGCCAGCGACATCGCCACCACCGCCCGGACGATCTCGGCGTCGTCCGCGTCCTCGGCGATGCCGGACACGAAGGCGCGGTCGATCTTCACCTTGGAGACCGGGAACCGCCGCAGGTGCCCGAGTGACGAGTACCCGGTGCCGAAGTCGTCGACCGCGAGAGTCACACCGAGGCGGCGCAGCCGCCCGAGCAGTGCGGCGGCCGTGTCCTCGTCGGCCATCATCGCCGACTCGGTGATCTCCAGCACCAGCAGCTCGGGTGGAACGCCATGGCGGGCCAGCTCGGCCTCAACGTGCTCCACCAGCGACGGGTCGCGCAGCTGACGGGCGGACACGTTGACCGAGACCCACAGGTCAGGCAGGCCGGCCTCGGACCGCCGGGTCCGCCAGCGCGCCAGCTGCCGCAGCGCCTCGGACACCACCCACTCGCCGATCTCGACGATGAGGCCGGTCTCCTCCGCCACCGGGATGAAGTCCAGCGGCGGGATCATGCCCATGCCGGGGTGTGACCACCGCAGGAGCGCCTCCACGCCCACGACCTCTTCCGAGATCAGCGACACGATCGGCTGGTAGTTCAGCAGGAACTCGTCACGGTCGAGGGCGTGGCGCAAGGCCAGCTCTGTCTCGACGCGCGCGCGGACGGAGTCGTGCATCGAGTGGTCGAACGTGACGCATCGGTTCCGGCCGGCTGCCTTCGCGCGGTACATCGCGGTGTCCGCGTCCCGCAGCATCCCCTCGGCGGTCGCGGAGCTGCTCGACCGGGCAAGTCCGACCGACACGGTCGCCACGAGGGCATTCTCCGACTCGGGCAGCGGCACCCGGAAGACGTCGATGATGTCCCCGGCCAGCTCCTGCCCCGAGCCGACGCCCGACGGGCCGACGTAGCGGGCCACGACGAACTCGTCCCCCCCGATGCGGGCGACCACGTCGGAGCTCTGGGTGACGGAGCTCAGCCTGGTCGCTGCGACGCGGAGCACCTGGTCACCCATCTGGTGGCCCCAGGAGTCGTTGACCAGCTTGAACGAGTCGATGTCCAGGAACAGCAGGTCGACGCGGCCACGTTCCCGCTCGGCCCGATGGATCAGGGCGTCCACGCGGTAGACCAGGCTGGGTCGGTTCACCAGACCGGTCAGTGGGTCGTGCTCGGCCTGGTAGCGCAGCCCCTCCTGCGACTGGGCGTGGTCGTGGACCGCCCCGACGGCTCGGCGCAGCAGCAGGAGCATGACGGCCGAGCCGGCCAGGGCCCCGATCCAGCCGGCGGCCCGGGAGTCGTCCGTCACCACGATGACGAGCGGCAGCAGGAGTGCGGGAACGAGAACCGCGAGCCGGCCGCGGGACCATGCCTGCACCGTCCTCCCTTGCACGTCGGACAAGAGGCTCATCGAGGGGTGCAGGGCGGCAGCACCGAAGAACGTGAAAGCGATGACGAAGGGCAGGTCCATCAGCGGGGAGCCGACGAGCCGCCCCTGGGTCCCGATGTACGCGTACCCCACGTCCCCGGCGAGCATGCCGGTGATCGCGCCCGCCAGCAGCCAGAACGAGGGCACGCGGTTGGCGGAGGTCCAGCACAGCAGCACCGCGACGAAGAGCACGGCGACGTCGACCACCGGGTAGGCCCCCTGGAGGAGCGCGAGGCCGGAGCTGTGGCCGGCCGCGACCGTCGGCAGTGTGAACACGACCAGGGCGACCGAACCGGCCGACACCAGGAGGACCATGCCGTCGACGAGCTCGTGCAGCGCGCGCCTCGGCGACCGACGGCTGCGCAGCAGCGCCACGTAGCCCGCGAGCGTCGCCGCGTACCCGGACAGCGTGGCCAGGTCGGCCAGCGGCGCGGCGGCCCCTTGCGCGAGCACCTGACGCAGCACAGCCCCCACGATGAATGCCGCGCACGCGGCCCCGAACAGTGTCCAGGGGAGGGTGACCCGCGGGCGGTTGCGGACTCGGCCCACCAGGGCTGACAGGGCCGCGGTCACCCCCATGATCGCCACCGGCAGTGCGGACAGGGGTGACTCACGCAGGGCGACGAGAGCGACGACCATGCCACCGCCGATGGCGACGTAGGCCCAGGCCACCGCCTCGTGCAGCGGTGGCCTGGCGCCGCCTGCCGTGTTCGGCGAACCCATGCGTGACCACATCCCTCACGTCATGCATCGGCTGGGACCAGGCGGCATTGAGCCTTGGACTCCGAACTGTTGGAGCCGGTCGTCGGCCGGGCTAGTGCCGAGCGGTGGCCGTGAGGTCGCTGACCCGGGAGGGGGCCCCGGCCTGCAGGTCCGCCGACCGTGGGGCTGCGTAGTCGATGAGGGCCTCGGGTGCGCCGGGCCTGCCGAAGTACCAGCCCTGGCCGTAGTCCACGTTCAGCGTCAGCAAGGCGGCGGCGTCCAGGCCGGTCTCGATGCCCTCAGCGACCACGCGCGCGTCGCAGCCGTGCCCGAACTCCACCAGTGACCGCACCAGGGTCATCAGGACCGGGTCGACGCTGACCCGGTGGATGAGGCTGCGGTCCAGCTTGATGACGTCCGGGGCGGTGAGGACGATGTGCCGCAGCGACGAGAACCCGGCACCGACGTCGTCGATCGCCAGGCGCATCCCTTCCGCGCGCAGCGGGGCGAGGCACGTCGTGAGCGCGTCGTAGTCCTGGACCGCGTCGTGCTCGGAGAGCTCCAGGACGATGCGGTCCACCGGGAGCCGGCTCAACAGCCGCAGGCACTCGGGGGTCAGCAGGGTGGCCGGGGAGACGTTCATCGCCACATAGCCGGTGATGCGCCCTAGGTGCTCGGCCGCCCGCTCGAGGGCCAGCAGCTCCAGGCGATGACCCAGACCGACGCTGTGCGCTTCCGCGAAGCATGCGTCCGGAGCCCGCTCCCAGTCCTTCGGGAAGCGGCTGAGCGCTTCCGCACCCACCCGGGTGCCTGTCGCGAGCTCCACGATCGGCTGCAGCACGACCGTGGGCCCCCCGTCGGCCAGGATCGGGTCCAGCCGCTCCTCGATCTCCCGGCGTCGGGCCCGCTCCCGCACCCCGGGCTCGATGATGACCGAGGCGGCGTGCGCCAGGACCTCCATGAGCGCCTTGTCGCGTTTGGTGAGCGCCTTGTCCGAGGTGAGGCCGGCGGCGCAGAAGGTCCCGTATCGTGTCCCGTCGCTCAGCACCACCGGGACCGAGACATAGCTGCGAATGCGGGGCAGTCGTGCGGCGGGGAGCTTCATCGCCGCGGGGAACGACTTGAGGTCAGGGATCACCGCGGGCAGCTTCCCGTCCAGGATCGCCTGGCAGAGCGTGGTCTCCTGACGCTGGGTCACGCCCTCCTTGAAGAGGAAGGGAACGGAGGACTCCACCACTTCGAGGTGCTGGGTGGTGCCGTCCATCCGCGTGAGGAAGGCGACGCTGAGCCGGAGCGCCTCCTTCGCCGTGACCAGCAGGTCGGCCACCTGTTGCTCGACGGCCGCGCGCTGCTTCGCCACCGTCCCCTATCGACAGGACTCTGGTACGACTTCAGCGGCAGCGGCGAGCGTGACTGACGGCCGGCCGGCCCGCGGAAATGGTGGGGACGGCCGTCAGCCGGTGTCGAGGCTGACCCAGACGGTCTTGCCGAGCACGGTCCGCTGAACGCCCCAGGTGGCGCCGAGCTCGTCGATGATCGGCACACCGCGTCCGCCCTCGGCCAGGACGCTGACCGGGGACAGCGTCGGCAGGCGCGCCTCCCCGTCGCTGACCGCGATCGTCAGGTTGTGGCCGTCGTGCTCGGCCATCATCAGCACCGGAGTGCCGGCGTGGATTACCGCGTTGGTGACGAGCTCGGTGGCCAGCAGCTCAGCTGCCTCAGCCGCGGACCCGGTCACGCCCCAGCGTTCACATGCCTTCCGGAGCTCCTGACGGGCCAGAGCGGGACTGGTGAGTGCCACGGGCAGCCCGACCTCAAGAGTGGACGCGCTGTCACCGGAGGTGAGCACGCCCAGTGCGGTGAACCGTTCGAGCAACATGGAACGCCCCATGGCGCGAGCCGCATGCACGGACGGGGACCCCCTTCCACCAACGAGGCGTCCGCAAACCGGGCGGAGCATCGAGATTGCGGCAGGATGTTCCCGTGCTGCACCTGGGGACCGCGTCGCCGGCCGCCCTGACGTGACGGACCGGGTCGCCGTCGTCCTCGCCGCCGGGGCGGGCACCCGCCTGCGCCCGCTGACAACCCTGCGGCCCAAGGCGCTGTGCCCGGTCGGCAACCGTCCGCTGGTCGACTGGGCGGTCGAGCGCGTCACGCCGTACGCGTCCCGTGTGGCAGTCAACGTGCACCACCACGCCGACCGGATGCTGGGACACCTCGCGCACCGCGACGTGCACGTCTCGCTCGAGCGGCCACAGGTGCTGGGCACCGCCGGTGCCCTCGGCAACCTCCGGGACTGGGTCGACGGCGCGGCGGTCCTCCTGACCAACGCCGACGCCTGGCACCCGGCCGGGTCCACGTCGACGGCGGCCCTCCTCGCGCCCCTCGTCGATGGCTGGGACGGCGAGCGGCCTCGCCTGCTGTGCGTCCGGGCGCCCGGACGCGGCGACTTCGGGGACCTGCGGTACGTCGGCTCCTGCCTGCTGCCGTGGTGGTCCGTGCGCGACCTCGAGCCGCGGCCGTCCGGCCTCTACGAGGTGGCGTGGGCGAGGCTGTACGCCGAGGGCGGGCTCGACCTGGTGGTCGACGACGCGCGGGTCATCGACTGCGGCACGCCAACGGACTACCTGGCCGCGAACATGGCGGCCTCCGGCGGCGCTCCCGTGGTGGGGGAGGGGGCGGTCGTCGAGGGCCGGCTGGTCCGGTCAGTAGTGTGGCCGGGCTCCCGGGTCGGGCCCGACGAGTGGTTGGTGGACGCCATCCGCGCCGACGGGGTCACGCTGCACCCTCTCGACCGCGACGCGGAGCCACCTGCTGCCCCGAGTGAATGACAGCCGTGTGATTCAGCCCTACCATGAGTCCGGGACACCGGTCGACCAGCACCGCCAATCCACCGCGAGGAGCACGATGGACGCCGCGAACGCCTTCCGGACCACCAGCCCGGACGCCGGGGCGCAGCTGTCCGAGCGGGACCAGGAGATCCTCGCGTTCGAGCGGCAGTGGTGGAAGTACGCGGGCGCCAAGGAGCAGGCCATCCGAGAGCTGTTCGACATGTCCGCGACGCGCTACTACCAGGTGCTCAACGCGCTCATCGACCGGCCGGAGGCGCTGGCCGTCGACCCGATGCTGGTCAGGAGGCTGCGTCGGCTGCGGTCCGCCCGCCAGCGGTCCCGCTCCGCCCGCCGCCTCGGCATCGAGGTGTGACGCAGTAACGTCTGACCGACATGAACCACCCCGATGACCGGGTGCGTCGCGGCGCGCACCGGACGCGGCGAGACCTGACCCGTGCGCTCGTCCCGTCGCTGCTCGCAGTCCTCGCGGTGGCGGCCCTGGTCACGTCGCTGTACGTGTGGCGGGCCGAGGACGGCGACCCTCCGGCGGCCTCGGCGGGGACCGCGACGGCAACCAGGACGACCGGCGCACCGGACGAGACCACCTCCGAGCCGCCGTCCCCGACCGCGCCGCCCGCATCGACACCGGAGAACACCTCGCCGCCGGAGCGGTCGGCGAGCGACCTCGAGGTCGTCGTCCTCAACCAGACCAGCCGCCGCGGGCTGGCCGGTGACGTGGCTGACCGGCTGCGAGCAGCAGGGTTCGACGTCGTGGCGACCGGCAACTTCACCGGCGCCGTGCCGTCGACGACCGTCTACTACCCCGCGGGCGCGAAGGCCGACGCGCGTGCGGCGGCGGAGGCGCTGCCGACCGATCCCCGCACCCGGCCACGGTTCGGCAACCTCTCGACCACCCGACTCACCGTGGTCGTGACGCTCTCCTACCCGGGCTGACGATGGGCGTCCCGGAGCCTGCGACCGAGGCCGGCCGGGCCGGCCTCGGGGCGCTGCGGGCCGAGCCGGGGCGGGCGCTTCTCGCCTTCGACTTCGACGGCACGCTCGCGCCGATCGTGCCCGACCCCGACCAGGCGCGGGCGCACCCCGCCGTACCCGCCTTGCTGGCCAGGCTGGGCAACCTCGTGGGCCGCATCGCCATCGTGACCGGGCGCCCGGCACGGGTGGCCGCCGAACGCGCCGGCCTGTCCGTCGTGGCCGGCGGCGTGGTGCTCGGTCACTACGGTCTCGAGCGCTGGGCCGGTGGCACGGTGACCGCCCCGGAGGAGGCCGAGGGCGTGACGATCGCCCGGCGGCGGCTGCCCGGGCTGCTCGCCGAGGTGGGTGCGCCCCAGGGCACGTGGCTGGAAGACAAGGGTCAGGCGGTGGCGGTCCACCTCCGGCGCACCCCCGACCCGCAGGCGGCCCTGGCGCTGGTCGAGGGCCCCGTGGCCGGCCTCGCCCGTGAGACCGGGCTGGCGCTGGAACGGGGCCGGATGGTGCTCGAGCTGCGGCCACCGGGCGCGGACAAGGGCGGCGCCGTGCGCAGGCTGGTCGCGGAGGACGCACCGTCCATGGTGGCCTTCGTCGGGGACGACCTGGGTGACCTGGCCGCCTTCGACGAGGTCGACCGGCTCAGGGGCGACGGCCTGCCGGGCCTGCTCGTCTGCAGTGGTTCGACCGAGGTCTCGGTCCTCGCCGGGCGCGCCGACATCGTGGTCGACGGCCCCGACGGAGTCGTCGCGCTGCTCGAGTCGCTCGCCGAGGACCTGGAGCGCTGAGGTTCAGCCGCGTGAGGCGGCGAAGGCCTCCAGGGCTGCGAGCTGCTCGGGCCGCAGGGAGGGTCGGACGGTACGCCGGGCGGCGGCGAAATGGGCGGCGGTGACCACCGGGGTCGCGAGCGATTCACGCATCGCGGCCAGTGCCGCTTCCCGCACCAGTGCCGCGCAGTCGGCGGCCGAGAAGCCGTCGCAGCCGCGGGCGAGGCCGGCGAGGTCGACGTCGTCGGCGACCGGGGTCCGCCGGGCCGCGGCCATCAGGATCTCCTCGCGGGCGGCCGGGTCGGGCGGTGGCACGTGGACGAGCCGGTCGAGGCGTCCGGGCCGCAGCAGGGCCGGGTCGATGAGGTCGGGCCGGTTGGTGGCACCAATGACGCACACGTCGCGCAGCCCCTCGATGCCGTCGAGCTCGGTGAGCAGCGCCGCCACGACCCGGTCGCTGACTCCGCTGTCCGACGACTGCCCGCGCGCCGGGGCAAGGGCGTCGACCTCGTCGAGGAAGACGATGGCGGGCGCTGCGTGGCGGGCCCGGCGGAAGAGCTCGCGGACCCCGCGCTCGGACTCGCCGACCCACTTGCTCAGCAGCTCGGCCCCCTTGACCGACAGGACGTTGGCCCGGCCGGTGCCGGCCAGCGCGCGCACCAGGAACGTCTTCCCGCAGCCCGGCGGCCCGTAGAGCAGCGCACCGTGCGGGGCCTGCACCCCCAGGCGGTCGAACGTGTCGGGATAGGTAAGCGGCCAGACGACGGTCTCCGTCAGCACGCGCTTGACCTCGGCCATGTCGCCGACGTCGTCGAGGGTCAGCTCGGGCAGCTCGAGCGACTGACTCTGCATCGCGGTCGGTCGCACGACATCGAGGGCCGCGGCGAAGTCGTCGGGGCCGACGACCGGCCGGGACTCGTCCGCCCCGGCGGCCCGGTGACGGTGTGCGGCGCGCACGGCGGCCTCTCGCGCCAAGGCGACCAGGTCGGCGAGCACGAAGCCCGGGGTGCGTGTGACCACCTCGTCGAGGTCGACCCCGGTCAGGGGCATCGCGCGGGTGACCTCCTCGAGCATCCGGTGCCGCTGGTCGCGGTTGGGGAGGGGGACGACGAGCTCCCGGTCGAGCAGTCCGGGCTCGCGCAGCCGGGGTGACACCGCCTCCGGCCGCGTCGTGGTGCACACGACCGCCACGCGCCCGGCAGCCACGAGCCGGCGCACCGTCTCGAGCAGCTCCTGGGCGAGCGGCCCCGGTGACTCCGGACCCCGCTCGGCCAGGGCCTCGACGTCCTCGACGAGGAGTACGGACGGTGACTCGCCCGTGGCGGCCTCCGCGGCCTGGGCCAGCTCCCTCGCCGCCGACGTCGCGTCCAGCCCGGCCAGCCGCGGCGCCCAGAGACGCCGCAAGCGGGCTCCCACAGCCGCGGCGGCGCCCTCGACCAGCGATGCCTTCCCGCTGCCGGGCGGCCCGCTGACCAGGATGCCGAGCTGCGGCGAGCCGCCGAGTCGGGCCAGCAGCTCGCGTCCGTGGAAGCCAAGGTCGAGCCACTCGCGCAGGTCCGCGGCCTGCTCCTCCAGCCCGGGGACCGACGGCGGGGCCGTCGCCGTTGCGCTGGCAGGCGCGACGGGCGGCGGCACCCCGATGGCCGACTGGCGGAACGGTGGCACCACGCTGGATGCCGGGCGCGACGGGTGCGTCGTCGGTGCGGCCCCCGCGTTGAGCACCAGCGGCAGGGACTGGCCGGTGGTGCTCGCCCCCTCGGCCCAGCCGACGACGGTGCCCATGGTCACGATCGACGGTTCGGCCGGCTCGGCACCGGTCACCAGCAGCAGCAGCGACTGCCACTCGTCGGCGCCGAGAGTCGAGGCCAGCCGCCGGCGGGCGGCGCCACGGCTGGCCGGGTCGCTCCCCTCGGGCACTGCGAAGTCCTGCGAGAGCAGGGAGACCTCGTCGCCGTGGGTGACGACCTTGCCGAGCAGCGCGAGGCGCAGCACCTCGGGTGGCACCGCCTGGACGAGCTCGGGGGGCCCGGCCAGGGCCAACCGCCGGGTCGGCTGCTCCGTCGCACGGCGGACCTCGACGTCCCTCCCGGCGGTGAGGCCGACATTGCGCAAGGTCAGCTCGTCGCACAGCAGCACCCGGCTGTCCGTGCCTGGCGGCGCGACCGCGACGAGCGCGCCGGACAAGCGGCGGCCCTGCAGACGCAGCGGGTCCCAGGGGCGCAGACCCAACAGGGACATCGTCTCGCCGGAGATGCGGACCACCCCGCGGCGGGCGTCCAGCGGCGACGGCCACTCGACCGCGCGCAGCAGGAACGACTCGGAGCGGGGTGCGACCACCCGCCGACCCTAGCGGCGGCGACGTGAGGTCGCTTTGTACATCTTCGGCGGGCTCCCGCGACCTCGAAGCCGCCGATCCGGTACTAACGATCTCGGTCAGTCCAGGGCGGCGACCTGGTCGGCCAGCCACCGTGCCGGTGGCAGCCGACCGGCGATCTGGGCGAGCCGGTCGGTGCGCTCGCGCCGCTCCGCTTCGGGCATGCTCAGCGCGGCGTGCAGGGCGTCGGCGGTGCCCGAGACGTCGAACGGGTTCACCAGCAGCGTGTGCTCACCGAGCTCGTCGGCCGCTCCGGCCTCGGTGGAGAGCACGAGGACGCAGCCCCGCTCCGAGAGCACCGGGACCTCCTTGGCCACCAGGTTCATCCCGTCCCGCACCGGGTTGACCAGCAGCACGTCACCGATCCGGTAGAGCGCCAGCGCCCGGGCGTAGTCGTCGGTGACGTGCAGGATGATCGGACGCCAGTCGGGCGTGCCGAACTCGTCCTCGATCTCCGCCGCCATCCGTTGCACGGTTGCGGTGTACTCCCGGTACTCCGGCAGGTCGTGCCGGCTCGGGTATGCCGAGGCGATGTGCACGACCCGGCCGTGCCACTGGGGATAACGCCGGAGCAGCTCGCGGTAGGCGAGCAGCCCGCGGCCGATGTTCTTCGACAGCTCGGTCCGGTCGACGCGGACGATCGCCCGACGGTCCCCGATCGCGTCGAGCATGCCGTTGCGCCGGTTCTCGACGTCGTCCTCGCCGGCCCGCTGGCGCAGGCTGTCCACGTCGACGCCGAGGGGGTGCTGGCCAAGGTTCGTGGTGCGGCCCTCGTAGGTCACCGACGTGCCGTCCGCCGCGCACTCCGCTCCCAGCACCTGCGCGCAGCAGTCCGCGAAGGCGCGGGCCCACCGGCTCGAGTGGAAGCCGGCGTGGTCGGCGCCGAGGACACCGAGCAGTGTCGCGCGCGCCACGTCATCGGGCAGCAACCGGAAGTAGTCCGGTGGTGCCCAGGGGGTGTGCGAGAAGTGCGCGATGCGTACGTCGGGGCGCAGCTCCCGCAGGTACCGCGGCGCCAGGGTGAGGTGGTAGTCCTGGACGAGCACCTTCGCGTCCGGGGCGGCGTCCTCTGCCAGCGCAGCCGCGAAGGCCCGGTTGTAGGCCTCGTACGACGCCCACTCCCGGCGGAACACCGCGTCGAAGGCTGGTGCGGTGGGGATCGCGTACAGCAGGTGGTGGATGAACCACAGGGTCGAGTTGGCGATCGCGTTGTAGGCCCGGTGGAAGGTGGCCGGGTCGATGTCGAGCATGCGGACCGCGGCGCCGCCGGTGTCGTGACCGGCGCGGTCGAGCCGACCGCCCTCGGCGCCGCGGGTGGCGGCCCGGTCGCCGTCGGTGAGGGCCGCGCAGACCCACACGGTCTCGTGCGCCCCCGCGCCCAGGCTGGACAGCCCGGACACCAGGCCGCCGCCGCCGCGGCTGGCCTCGAGCGTGCCGTCGTCCGCCTCGGTGAAGGAGAGCGGGCCTCGGTTGGACGCGACGAGCAGGTCGGCGAGCGTGTGATCTGCGTTGGGCATGAGCCCGACCTTCCCGCGCGGCGCCGGGTGCAGGCAACTCAGGCGACCCGTCTCACCTCCCGGACCGCTCTCCGGCCGGCGTCGGGCCGCGGGTTAGACTCGCCGCACAACTGAACACCGCTCATCAAGAGGGGCAGAGGGAACGGCCCGACGAAGCCCCGGCAACCGCACACGAGCACAGCGCGTTCGCAGCGCACGACCTGCGAGGCCGCTCGGTCACGGTGCCAACTCCGACCTGGGACGGCAGCTGCCGGCCCAGGACAGATGAGGAAGAGAGAGGCCTCGCCATGACTGTTCTGACCGCGCCGAGCGCGTCCACCACCACCCCAGACCTGGGCCCCGCGACTGCCCTGTCCTGTCGCGAGTGCGGCTCGACGTACCCCCTCGGCCCTTCTTACGCGTGCACCGACTGCTTCGGCCCGCTCGAGGTCACCTACGACTTCGGCGACGTGACCCGGGCCTCGATCGAGGCAGGACCGCGGAACCTGTGGCGCTACCGCGGGCTGCTCCCGGTGCCCAGCAAGGTGACCGAGACCCCCAACCTCGAGCCGGGCTGCACGCCGCTGGTCCCGGCACATCGGTTGGCACGCGAGCTGGGCATGCGGGCGCTCTGGGTCAAGGACGACAGCGCCAACCCGACGCACTCGTTCAAGGACCGGGTCGTGGCCTGCGCCCTCGCCGCCGCGCGCGAGCTCGGCTTCACCGTCCTGGCCTGCCCGTCCACCGGAAACCTGGCCAACGCCGTCGCGGCCGCCGCCGCGCGGGCAGGCATCCGCTCGGTGGTGCTCGTGCCGGCCGACCTCGAGCAGCAGAAGATCGTCACCACGGCCGTCTACGGCGGCACGCTGGTCGCGGTCGAGGGCACGTACGACGACGTCAACCGGGTCGCGTCCGAGCTGGCCGGCGAGCACGACGACTGGGCGTTCGTGAACGTCAATGTCCGGCCCTACTACGCCGAAGGGTCCAAGACGCTGGGCTACGAGGTTGCCGAGTCGCTGGGCTGGCGGCTGCCCGAGCAGGTCGTGATCCCGGTCGCGTCCGGCGCCCAGCTCACCAAGGTGGACAAGGCGTTCGGCGAGCTGGGCCGGCTGGGGCTGGTCGAGGCCACGCCGTACAAGATCTTCGGGGCACAGGCGACCGGCTGCTCGCCCGTCTCGGCCGCGTTCAAGGCCGGGCTGGACGTCGTCGCGCCGGTCCGGCCGTCGACGATCGCGAAGTCGCTGGCGATCGGCAACCCGGCCGACGGTCCCTACGTGCTGGACACCACACGGCGCACCGGCGGTGCGGTCGAGGACGTCACCGACGAGGAGGTCGTCGACGGCATCCGGCTGCTGGCGCGCACCGAGGGCATCTTCGGCGAGACGGCCGGCGGCGTGACCGTGGCCGTGCTCCGCAAGCTGCTGGCCGCCGGTGCGCTGGACCCGGACGCGGACACGGTCGTGTTCAACACCGGCGACGGGTTGAAGACGCTCGACGCGGTCTCGTCCGTGGTGGGTCCGGCCGCGACGATCCCCGCGTCGGCCGACGCGTTCACGGCGGCGGGGCTGGCCTGAGCCGCGCCTGTGGCGCGCTGACCCGTCCGGGCGAACCCGCCCAGATCGTTGCACCGCCGGATGCCACGATTTCCTGTGCTATGGGTGTCCGGGCGGCTACGCTTCCGCTCGGTCGAGGTTCGAACTGCCTGAACGTCTCGGATCCCGCCCTGCTTCGGGGCTGGGTCGGGCTCGACCCGGCCCCGTGCGGTGCGGGGTCCGTCGGCCCAGCACAACTGGAGTAGTAATGGCTCAGGGCACCGTCAAGTGGTTCAACAGCGAGAAGGGTTACGGCTTCATCGCGGTTGACGGTGGCGCGGACGTCTTCGTCCACTACAGCGCGATCCAGATGGACGGCTACCGCTCCCTCGAGGAGGGGCAGCGCGTCGAGTTCGAGATCTCGCAGGGTCAGAAGGGCCCGCAGGCGGACGCGGTCCGCGCGGTCTGACCGGGCACAGCGCCAGAACGGCCGACGGCCCACCCC
>JBOGDY010000033.1:0-13580 GCA_050742955.1 Actinomycetes bacterium
GGTGTCCACCGGCTGACCGTACGCAGCCACCTGGTCGCCGTGGCCCGCGCCCAGGCCTCGCGGATGGCCAGCCGCGGCGTGCTCTACCACAACCCGCGGCTGACCTCCGAGGTGCGCAACTGGCGGTGGGTGGGCGAGAACGTGGGCTACGGTCCCGACGCGGCCTCCGTGCACCGTGCCTTCATGAACAGCCCGGGCCACCGGGCCAACCTCCTCGACCGCGACTACACCGAGGTCGGCGTCGGGGCGGTCGTGCGCAACGGCCGGGTTTGGGTGGCCGAGGTCTTCCGCAGGCCGCTGCGCGCCACCACGTCCAGCTCGGCTGCGCGGTTCACCCACACGCTGCGCTACGGCAGCACCGGGCCCGCGGTGAAGCGGGTCCAGCGGCGCCTCGGCGTGCGGCCCACCGGCTTCTACGGGCACGTGACCAAGGCGGCGGTGTCGCGGTTCCAGAAGCGGCAGGGGTGGAGGGGCCGGGGAGTCGTGGGCCGTGCGACCTGGGCGCGGCTGTTCTGAGCGCTGCCACCCGCCTGCCGACACCCGCGCGGGGCCTCCGGCCCCGTCCATGAGCTCGGCGCCGGTTCCGGGGCGAGGGGCCCGGAACCGGCGCCGGCCGGGGCTTCGTCCCTCTGGACCCTTTCCTGCCTGCCGCCGCCGGGTGATGATGACCCCATGGGCGACGTGGTGACGCTCCCGGCCAGCGGTGAGCTGATGGCCGACGCGCGCGGAGCCGGCCGCTTCCTGCGGGTGACCTGGCACCACGAGGCGGATCTGGTGGTGCTGAGCCTGTGGCGGCAGGACGTCTGCGCCGGCACCTTCCGGCTGCCACGTGCGGAGGTGCCCCACCTCGTGCAGGTTCTCATCGAGGGGCTCGCCGTGACACCATCCGGCCCCGGACGGCGCGACAGTCCGCTCAGCCCTTGACGGCACCCATCGTGAACCCGGCGATGAATCGCGCGAGGAACAGGTTGAACACCAGGGCGATCGGCATCGCGACGATGAGGTTCGATGCCTGCAGCGACTGCCAGAAGAACACGTCGCCACGGATGAGCTCCGTCGGCACCCCGGTGCTCACGACCTTCTGCGAGGTCGGCGAGATGAACGACAACGCATAGATGAACTCGCTGGCGGTGAGCGTGAACGCGAAGACCACCACGGCCACGATGCCCGGGAACAGCATCGGCACGACGGCGCGGGCGAACGCGCCCGCTCGGCTGTAGCCGTCGGTCATCGCCTGCTCCTCGATGTCCCGCGGGAGCGCCTTGAGGAACCCGATGAGCAGCCAGACGGACACCGGCAGCGTGATCGTCGGGTAGATGAGGACCAGCGACCAGGTGGAGTCCTGGAGGCCGAGCCAGACCACGACCCTGGTCAGCGAGAGGAACAGCAGGCTGGGCGGGATCAGGTAGACGAAGAAGATCGCGATCCCCATGGCGCCGGACCACCGAAGGTCGAGCCGGGCGATGGAGTACGCCGCCGGCAGGCCGAGGAGCAGGGTGATCGCCACCACGAGGAAGCCGACCCAGAGCGTGTTCCATGCGAACGTCGGGAACGAGCTGTCCGTGAACAGGAACTTGACGTGGTCGAACGTGGGTGGCTCGTTGTACCGGAACGGGTTGTTGGTGGGGTTGTACAGGTCCGCGTTCAGCTTCGTCGCGGTCAGCGCGCTCCACACGAAGGGGCCGGCGCACGCGAGGGCCGCGAGCACCGCCACCGCATAGAGACCGACCCTTGTCAGGATGTGCCGGCGGGAATAGTGCCGGCGCAGCCGGTCCGCGACGTGCTGGTCGAGCGTCGCGTCGGTCGCCGCCGCCGTCACAGTGTCTCCGTCCGCCGGACGGCGCGCAGGATGAGGACCGCGGCCGCCAGCAGCAGCGGGAACAGGAACAGCGCGACCACCGCACCCTGCCCGACATCACCACCGCCGATCCCCCGGAGGAACGACCAGCTGGCCAGGACCTGGGTCGAGTTGTTCGGCCCACCGCGGGTCAGGATGTAGACGACCGCCATGTCGGTGAAGGTGAAGATGGCGCCGAAGAGGGCGGCCACCGCGATCAGCGGTGACGTCAGCGGGATCGTCACCTCGAACATCCGGCGCCAGTAGCCGGCACCGTCGGCCTTCGCGGCCTCCTGGATGTCGGTCGGGATGGACAGCAGGCCAACCATCATGATGACGGCCGACAGGGGGACGAGCCGCCACACGTGCACGGCGATCACCGAGATCATCGCCAGGTTCGGACGCCCGAGCCAGTACATGTTCTCCTCGATCAGCCCGCCCCGTTCCAGCACCCAGTCGATGGGGCTGTAGATCGAGTGCAGCAGCCACAGCCAGGTGACGCTCGACAGCGCGACGGGCGTGGTCCAGGGCAGCAGGACGAGGAAGCGGACGAGCCACTTGCCGCGGAAGTCCGCGATCAGGATGTTGGCGAGGATCTTGCCGAACACCACGATGAAGACCATCGAGATCGAGGTGAAGATGAGCGTGTTCCACAGCGACTTCCAGAACACCGGGTCGTCGAAGACCCGGGTGAAGTTGGTGAACCCGGCCCAGTCGTACGACGGGTCGCCCGAGGTGACGTCGCTGAACGCGAGGGCGATCGCGAGGCCGAACGGCACCGCGACCAGGGCCACGACGTAGACCACCGTCGGCGCCAGGAACACCCACCCGATGAACCCGTCCCGGTCCGCGAGTCGACTCCGGGCGGCCGTGACCCGGGCTGTGCCGTCCATGGCCCGCGCGGCCTCAGCCACCGCCGGCTCCCAGGGGAACCGGACCCGTGCGACCGCCGCTGCCGGGGTCGAAGAACCGCACCCGGTCGGTGCTGGTCCCGAAGTCGTACGTCTCACCGCCGCTGAGCGGGTCGGTCATGGTGGCCGGCAGCCGGGCGATGACGCGGGTGTCGTCACCGAACCCGGCGACGGTTCCGTAGACGTGCCGGTCGCCTGACAGGTACTCGACCCGGTCGACGTGGAACCGCAGCGACACGCGCTCGCCCTTCACGTGCCCGACCGGCAGCAGGTGCTCGGGCCGGAAGCCCACCAGAGTCCCGTTGCGCCGCAGGAGGTTCATCGGCGGCGAGCCGAGGAACTCGGCGACGAACGTGTCGGCCGGGTCGTCGTACACGTCGACCGGAGGCCCGAGCTGACGGATCTTGCCGCGGTCCATCACGGCGATGCGGTCACCCAGGCCCATGGCCTCAGCCTGGTCGTGCGTGACGTAGATCGTGGTGGTGCCCACCCGCTGCTGGAACCGCTTGAGCTCGTCCCGGGCGAGGGCCCGCAGCTTGGCGTCGAGGTTCGACAGGGGCTCGTCGAGCAGGAAGACCTGCGGGTCGCGCACCATGGCGCGGGCGAGCGCGACGCGCTGCCGCTCCCCGCCGGAGAGCTGTCGCGGCTTCCGGTCCAGCAGCCCGGTGATGCCGAGCAGCTCGGCGGCCCACTCGGCCTTCTTCGTGCGCTCGGCCTTGTCCATCTGCTCGGCCTTGAGCGGGAAGACGATGTTCCCGCGCACCGTCTTGTGCGGGTAGAGCGCGTAGCTCTGGAAGACCATGGCCACCTTGCGCACCCGCGGTGGCAGGCCGTTGACCACCGACCCGCCGATCAGCACCTCCCCCTCGGTCGGGTGCTCCAGACCGGCGATGGTGCGCAGCAGCGTCGTCTTGCCGCAGCCGGAGGGCCCGAGCAGGACGAGGTACTCGCCCTCCTGCGTGGACAGGTCGACCCCGTCCACCGCGTGGACGTGCCCCCCGTCGTACTTCTTCCTCAGGTTTCGTACGTCGACGGCGACGGCCACCCGACCTCCTCGCGTGTCCTGAGCTAGCAGGTCTCCTAGCCCCCGCCGATGAGGCCGCGGCCGCGCCAGTTGGCGAAGATCCGCTCGCACTCGCGGTGTGCCCGCTGGACCGACGCCTCGGGTGTCATGTTGCCGCGCACGGCGCGGGCGAACATGTTCGGGATGACATAGGTGCCCAGGATCTCCCCGATGGCGGGACTCGACGGGCCCGGGTGACCGATGCTGGTGCTCCACTCGGCGGCCTTCTCGACGTCGCCGAGGAAGGCCAGCTTGTCGGACGGCTTGGAGCCGAACGGGTCGTCAGCGAGCCAGTTCCCGAGCTTCGGGGCGAGGGTCGGCCAGGAGGGGAAGTCGTACAGCTTCGAGTGGTAGGTCGCCAGCGCGAAGTTGTCGGCAAGGTGGAGCAGGAACTCCTTGGCGGCGTCGGGGTTCCGGGCCTTCGTCGGGACGATGTAGTTGTACATGACGTGCTGCGCCGCCAGGCCCGGCTGCGAACCCTCCAGCGCCTTGACGAAGAAGGTGTCGGAGGCGACCTCCGGGTTGACGTCCTGGGAGGACCGGTAGGCCGAGATCGAGTTGAGGATGTAGCTGAGCTCGCCGGAGATGAGGCCCTCGTTGTTGCTGGCGGCGTTCCAGGCGAACACCTCGTCGGTCATGGCGCCCTCGTAGAGGCGCCGCATCAGGTCGACGGCCTCCAGTGTCTGCGGCGAGTTGAGGACGACGCTCTCGTTCTCGTCCTGGATCGAGGCGCCGTGCGACCACAGCAGCGCGTGCGCGGCCATGTTGGAGTCGATCTCCTGCGACATGCCGAGCCCGAGCTGCACGTCCTGGCTCTTCTTGATCTCGGTGCCGGCCTCGAGCAGGTCGTTCCAGGACGTCGGGCCGTCGGGGAACCCGGCAGGCTCCCAGAGGCTCTTGCGGTAGTTGCCCGGGTCGGGGACCCAGCCCGGCGCGAACGCGTAGAACTTGTCGGTGTGCGGGTTGTAGCTCGAGTCGGTGCAGATCTTGAGCTGCTCCCCGTGCCGCTTGGTCGCCTCGTCGTTGATGTCGGCGAGGTCGAGCACGCTCGGCTCGAACTGGGACAGCGTCGCGATGTACTGCATCAGGTCGTGACCCTGACCCGCCTGCAGCTCCGACGCGATCTGGGTGGGCACGTTCCCGACGTCGACGTGGTCGACACGCACGTCCACGCCCACCCGCTTGCCCCAGCTGGCGGCGAACTTGTCGAACCACTTGTCGTGGCTCGGTACGAAGTGGCTCCAGACCAGCAACGTGAGCGACCCGGACAGCTTGGTCGCGGGCTCGGTGAAGACCTCCTTAGGCGCCTGGCCCGCCGCCGCCGTCCCCCCCTCGGTCGGGCTGTCCGACTCACTGGCGCACGCCCCCAGGGCGGCGGCCGCGCCGAGCGCCGTCGTGATGCGAAGGAAGTCTCGACGGGTCCACGGGGTAACAACCGGCATGCCGTCCTCCTGCGTCGCGCCGACCGCTCTGACCAGCAAATGGTCCGACCTCGACCCTACGCGCACCCGGACGATCCAGACAATGGGGGGCGATATGGGCACCCTCGGTGACTGGTCGCCTGCGGTGAGGCCGCAGGAGGTCGACCTGCCCGACACGCTGTTCACGGTCGCTGACGAGATGGGCCACTACCTCGACGAGGTCGCCCTCGGCGTTGCCCCTGGTGCTCAGCTCGAGGTCGTCAGCAAGCGCCTCGCCCACCTGGGCGTCTGACGGTGAGCACGTGGCTGGTGATCACCGAGGGTGTGCGCGAGGGGGGAGTTGAACCCCCACGTCCTTTCGGACACACGGACCTGAACCGTGCGCGTCTGCCTTTCCGCCACTCGCGCGAGCGCCGAAAGGCTACCACCCGGGAGGTGCGGTCCCGACTGCGGAAGCGGCCCCTCCGGCCCGGTCGCAGGGGCGGTTCTGGCCGGGTCGCGGGGCAGGGGCGTAGGGGCAGACCGCCCGGGGAAGGGGCTGCACCAGCGGGCCCGGATACGATCGCGTGTCCGGGCCGACCGGACGTGAGGGTTCACCGGGCCATGATCGAGGAGGTGAGGCATGGGCGTCCTCCAGCGCTTCGAGCGACGCATCGAGGAGATGGTCAACCGGCCGTTCGCCCGTGCCTTCAAGGCCGAGGTCCAGCCGGTGGAGGTCGCCAGCGCCCTGCAGCGGGAGTGCGACGACCGTGCGGCGATCGTCGCCCGCGGCCGGACCATGGTCCCCAACGAGTTCGTCGTGGCGCTGGGGCCGCACGACCACGAGCGTCTCAACGTCTACGCCGAGCCGCTCGGCGCGGAGCTCGCGTCGATGGTCCGCGAGCACGCGGAGGAGCAGCGCTACTCCCTGCTGGGCCCGGTGGTCGTCACCTTCGAGCGCGACGACGAGCTCGACACCGGCCGGTTCCGTGTGCGCAGCACCGCGGTCGCCGGAGTGGTGCCGTCCGCCCGCGAGCGGTCGACCAGCGGCGGTGACTGGAACAAGGCCTGGCTCGAGGTGGGCTCGACCACCTACGCGCTCGAGGGCCCGGTCACGCGGGTGGGCCGCGGCACCGACACCGACCTGCGCATCGACGACCCGGGCGTCTCCCGCAACCACGCGGAGTTCCGCGTGCAGGGCGGTGACGTGACGGTGGTGGACATGGGCTCGACGAACGGCGTCGTGGTCGACGGTCACCGCGTCCAGCAGGCGCGCCTCGAGGACGGCACGAGCGTGGTCCTGGGCAACACCACAGTGGTCTTCCACACCGGCTCGCGGTGAGCCGGCGTGGGACGTTCGACCGAGCAGCGGAGACGAGCTTGCAGGCGGGTGAGCAGCGATGAGTGAGATGTCCGAGCTCACCCTCACGATCATCCGGCTCGGCTTCCTGGCCGTCCTGTGGCTGTTCGTCCTGTCCGCGGTCAAGGTCATGAGCTCGGACCTGTTCGGCCGCCGGGTCGCCCGCTCGGCGCCCAAGCGACCGACGGCGCCGGCGCCGCGCCCGGCGAAGCCGGCGAAGCCCGCCAAGGGCAGGCGCGGGGTGCCGAGCGTGCTCGTCGTCACCCAGGGGGCGCTGTCGGGCACCTCGGTGCGGCTGGGCGAGGCGGCCGTGACGCTGGGCCGCGCGCAGGACTCGACGATCGTGCTCGACGACGACTACGTCTCCAGCCGGCACGCACGCCTCTATCCCCGGGACGGCCAGTGGTTGGTCGAGGACATGGGCTCGACCAACGGCACCTACCTGGACCGCCAGAAGGTCAGCGCGCCCACGCCGGTGAAGATCGGCATGCCGATCCGCATCGGGAAGACCGTCGTCGAGCTGCGGAAGTAGACGCATGGCGCTCGCGCTCCGCTACGCCGCCCGATCGGACCTCGGTCTGATCCGCGACGGAAACGAGGACTCCGGTTACGCCGGGCCCCGGTTGCTGGTCGTGGCTGACGGCATGGGGGGCCACGCCGCCGGTGAGGTCGCCTCCACGATCGCAGTGCGCACCATGGCCAACCTCGACGAGGACTCCCCCGGTGGCGACCTGCTCGACACGCTCGCCGCGGCCGTCGACAGCGCCAACAGCCACCTGCGCGACATGGTGCACGGCGACCCCGACCTGGACGGCATGGGTACGACGTTGACGGCCCTGCTGCGCGCCGGTTCCCGGTTCGGTCTCGTCCACGTCGGCGACTCGCGGTGCTACCTGCTGCGGGACGGCGAGCTCCAGCAGATCACCCACGACCACACGTTCGTGCAGGGGCTGGTCGACGAGGGGCGCCTCACGGCCGAGGAGGCCGACCACCACCCCCAGCGGTCGCTGATCACCAACGCACTCGACGGCCGGGAACGGGTCGAGCTCGACCTGTCGGTCCGCGAGACGCGTGAGGGTGACCGTTACCTGTTGTGCAGCGACGGGCTCTCCGGCGTGGTCAGCGAGGAGACGCTGGAGAAGACCCTGGTGGACGCGGACGACCCGGCCGCCGCGGTCGACGCACTGGTCGAGCTGGCCCTGCGCGGCGGCGGCCCCGACAACATCACCGCGATCGTCGCCGACGTCGTCGACGTCGAGGCCGGCCCCTCCGCGGTCCCGGTCCTGGTGGGAGCGGTGTCGGAGCGTTCGGCCCGCCGAACCCCCAACGACTCGGCCGCGGCCAAGGCGGCCGCCCTCGCGCCGCCGCGCGACGACCAGCCGGCGGAGGACGAGACCGAGGACGCGCCACACCGGCGACACTGGGGCCGGCGGCTGCTGCTGCTGCTCGTGGTGCTCGGCCTGCTCGTGGGCGGCGGCTACGCGGCGTGGTCCTGGTCGCAGCAGCAGTACTACGTGGGTGCCTCCGAGGACAGCGTCGCCATCTTCCGCGGCCTCACCCAGGACGTCGGCCCGCTGGAGACCTCGGAGCTCTACGAGACCGAGGACGTCGCCCTCACCGACCTGCCCGCCTTCCACCGCGCCCGCGTCGAGGCCGAGATCGCCGCCGGCGACCTCGCCGACGCGCGCCGCATCGTCGCGACGCTGCGGCAGCAGGCCGCGCTGTGCCGGAAGGCGACGACGGCCCCGACGCCTTCGCCTTCCGGACCGTCCGCCACCGCGTCACCGAGCCCGACAGCCGGCGCCGCCAGCCGCACGGCGTCACCCTCCCCGACCGCGTCACCCTCCCCGACGTCCACCAGCCGCGAGGACCTCGCCTGCGGGGAGGCGCCGTGACGCCGCGGACCCGGCCAGGACGCGAGGCGCGGACCGGACGCAACCCCCGCAACGTGGAGCTCGTGCTGCTCGTGTTCTCCGTGGCGCTGGCGATGGCGGCGTGGGCGTCGGTGGGTCTGGCCCACGACGGTGAGCTCCCCGCCGGGATGCTGGGCTACGGCGGCGGGCTCGGCCTGCTCTTCGGAGCGGCCCACCTGGCGCTGCGCCGCCTCGCCCGGGACGCCGACCCGGTGCTGCTGCCGGCCGCCACCCTGATCAACGGTCTCGGTCTGGCCGTCATCCACCGGCTCGACCTGGCCGACGCGGACCGGGCGGCGCAGACCGGCGGCGACGCCGGCACTGCCGCGGCACCCGCCCAGCTCACCTGGACCGCGGTGGGTGTCGTCCTGTTCGTGGTCGTGCTGGTGCTCGTGCGTGACCACCGCATCCTGCAGCGGTTCACCTACACCGCGATGCTTGCCGGGATCGGGCTGCTGCTGCTGCCGCTGCTGCCACTCATCGGTACGACGATCAACGGCGCCCGCATCTGGATCCGCCTGGCTGGCTTCTCGTTCCAGCCGGGCGAGCTGGCCAAGCTGGTGCTCCTGGTCTTCTTCGCGGGCTACCTCGTCGTCAAGCGCGACGTGCTGGCCCTGGCCGGGCGTCGGGTCATCGGCATCGACCTGCCCCGGGTCCGGGACCTGGGCCCGATCATCCTGGCGTGGACCGCGAGCCTCGCGGTGCTCGTCTTCGAGCGTGACCTCGGCAGCTCGCTGCTGTTCTTCGGTGTCTTCGTGGCCCTGCTCTACGTGGCGACCGAGCGCCTCTCGTGGCTGCTCATCGGCCTCGGGCTCTTCCTGTCCGGCTCGTTCCTCGCCTGGACGGTCTTCGGCCATGTGCAGAAGCGCGTGGACATCTGGCTGAACCCGTTCGCCGACCGGAACGTGGCCGATGACAGCTACCAGCTCGTGCAGGCCCTCTTCGGCATGGGCACCGGCGGCATCCTGGGCAAGGGCCTCGGCCAGGGCCGACCCGACATCGTGCCGTTCGCCAAGACCGACTTCATCGTGGCCGCCCTCGGTGAGGAGCTCGGGCTGACCGGCTTGATGGCCGTGCTCGTCCTCTACGCGGTGATGGTGCAGCGGGGCCTGCGCACCGCCGTGGCCGTACGTGACTCGTTCGGCAAGCTGCTGGCCGCCGGCTTGGCGTTCAGCGTGGCGCTGCAGGTGTTCGTGGTCGTCGGCGGTGTGACCCGGCTGATCCCGCTCACCGGCCTGACCATGCCGTTCCTCTCCTACGGCGGCTCGTCGCTGGTCGCCAACTGGGCGCTCATCGCGATGCTGCTGCGCATCAGCGACGCGGCGAGGCGACCGGCCCCGCCGCCGCCCGCCTCGCTCGATGACGCCAAGACCCAGGTGGTGAAGCTGTGAACGCCGCACTACGGCGGCTCTCGGTCGCCGTCCTCATCATGTTCGGCCTGCTGCTGCTCAACGCCAACTATCTGCAGGTCGTCAAGGCCGAGGACCTGCACAACGACAGCAGCAACCCGCGGCTGATCCTGGAGGAGTACTCCCGCGAGCGGGGGCCGATCCTCGTGGCCGGGCGACCGGTGGCCTCCAGCGTCGAGACCGACGACCGGCTGAAGTACCAGCGCACCTACTCGCAGGGCAGGCTCTACGCGCCCGCCACCGGCTTCTACTCGCTGGTCTACGGCGCCAGCGCGATCGAGTCCGAGGAGAACTCGGTGCTCGCCGGCACCGACGACAGCCTGTTCGTGCGGCGGGTGATCGACCTGCTCACCGGCGAGCAGCCGAGGGGCGGCAGCGTCCAGCTCACGCTCGACCCGGCGGCGCAGCGCGCCGGGTTCGAGGGCCTGGCCGGTCGCAAGGGGGCCGTCGTCGCCCTCGACCCCACGACCGGCGCCATCCTGGCCCTGGTCACCAGCCCGTCGTACGACCCGAGCGTCCTGTCCACCCACGAGCCGGCCAAGGTCCGCGACGCGTACGCCGAGCTGAGCACCAGACCGAGCAAGCCGATGCTCGACCGCGCGCTGCGCCAGACCTACCCCCCCGGGTCCACCTTCAAGGTCGTCACGTCCGCGGCGGCGCTCGAGTCGGGCAAGTACGAGCCGGACAGCAAGGTCTTCAACGGCGACCAGCTCGACCTGCCGCAGACGACGGCGAACCTGCCCAACTACGACGGCCAGCCGTGCAGCCTCACCAGCGGCGAGGCCACGCTGACCGACGCCCTGGCCCGGTCCTGCAACGCCGCGTTCGGCAAGATCGGTCTCGACCTCGGCGGCGAGGCGTTGCGCTCACAGGCGGAGAAGTTCGGGTTCAACCGTGCCGTCGAGGTGCCGATGCGCAGTGCCCCCAGCGTCTTTCCCGAGGACCCGAACGCCCCCCAGACCGCCCAGTCGGCGATCGGCCAGTTCGACGTGCGCGCCACTCCGCTGCAGATGGCGATGGTCGCGGCGGCGGTGGCCAACCGCGGCGTGGTGATGCAGCCCCACCTCGTGCAGGAGGTCCTCGCCCCGGACCTGTCGGTGCTCGACAAGACGCGGGCGCAGGAGATGGGTACGGCGATGAGTCCCCAGACCGCCGACGACCTCAACGACATGATGGTCAACGTCGTCGAGAACGGCACCGGCAGCAACGCCCAGATCGACGGCATCAGGGTCGGCGGCAAGACGGGCACCGCCCAGCAGGGCACGGACCGCAAGCCGCACGCGTGGTTCATCTCCTTCGCGCCCGCCAACGACCCGAAGGTCGCCGTCGCGGTGGTCCTCGAGGACGGCGGGGGGGCACCGGAGGTCAGCGGCAACCAGCTGGCGGCGCCGATCGCGAAGTCGGTGACCCAGGCGGTGCTGCGGTGACCCCCGCCACCGGCGTGCTCCTCGGCGAGCGCTACCTGCTGACCGACCGCATCGCGGGCGGCGGCATGGGTGAGGTGTGGCGCGCGAGCGACCAGGTGCTGGGCCGCGAGGTGGCGGTGAAGGTGCTGCGCCGCGAGTACGCCGACGACCCCACGTTCCTTGAACGGTTCCGCGGCGAGGCGCGGCACACCGCTGGCCTCTCGCACCCGGGGATCGCGACCGTCTATGACTACGGCGAGGACGACTCGCCGTACCTCGTCATGGAGCACGTGCCCGGGGAACCGCTGTCGGCGGTGATCTCCCGCCACGGCGCTATGGCTCCGGAGCGGGTGCTCGACATGGTCGGCCAGTCGGCGCTGGCGCTGCAGGCGGCCCACGACGCGGGTGTCATCCACCGCGACGTCAAGCCCGGGAACCTGATGGTCCGGCCGGACGGGACGGTCAAGGTCACCGACTTCGGCATCGCCCGGGCCGCCGACTCGGCCCCGCTCACCCGGTCCGGCGCCATCATGGGGACGGCCTACTACATGGCGCCGGAGCAGGTCGGCGGCGGCACGGTCACCCCTGCCAGCGACATCTACTCGCTGGGCGTCGTGGCCTATGAGTGCCTGGCCGGCCGTCGGCCCTTCGACGCCGACACCCCCGTCGGCGTCGCCCTGGCGCAGGTCCGTGAGGCACCACCGGACCTGCCGACGAGCGTCCCCCCGCCGGTGCGTGACCTGGTGATGCGGATGCTGGCGAAGGACCCGGCCGCCCGGCCGGCAAGCGCCGGCGAGCTCGGCCGGGAGACGCAGGCCCTGGCTGCCGGGGCGGGCGCCGCCGTCGCGGGTACGGCGCGTACGGCGAGTACGGCGGGTCCGGCCGCGACCATGACCCTGCCGGCCGGCGACACCGACCCCGGCCCCGGGCTGCCCCCGCCGCCCACGGGCCGCGGCCGGCTGGGGTCCGTCGGGTATGTCGTGCTTGCCGCCCTCCTGGCCCTGCTCCTGGTGCTCAGCGTGCGCGCCTGCAGCAGCGGCGCGACGAACGACGCACCCCCGACGTCCGGCCGGTCGACGCCGGAGTCGCCCGCCGAGGCGCGCACCGTCGACCTCGACGACCGGGCCTACCTGGGCCGGCCGGCCGACGACGTGGAGGCCGAGCTCGAGGACGCCGGACTGCGCGTCGAGCGCACCCGGGGCGGCACGGAGGGCCGCGTCGGTACGGTGGACGACGTGTCACCCACGGGGACCGTCGAGGAAGGCAGCCTGGTCACCCTGTCGGTCGTGCCGGCCAGGCCGGACGAGGAGGCCGAGGAGCGGAAGGACGAGCGGGGGAAGGGCAACGGCCGCGACAAGGGAAAGGGCGACGATTGACCACGGGAGTGCCACAGCAGCTCGGGGATCGCTACGAGCTCGGCGACCTGCTCGGCCGAGGGGGGATGGCCGAGGTCCACATCGGGCGTGACTCCCGCCTGGGCCGGTCGGTGGCGGTGAAGATGCTGCGGCCCGACATGGCGCGCGACCCGTCCTTCCAGGCCCGCTTCCGACGCGAGGCGCACTCGGCGGCCTCCCTCAACCACCCCTCGATCGTCGCGGTCTACGACACCGGCGAGGACCAGTTCAACGGCAACCCGGTGCCCTACATCGTCATGGAGTACGTCGAGGGCTCGACGTTGCGCGACCTGATCGCGTCGGGCAACCGGTTGATGCCCGAACGCGCCTTCGAGATCATCGACGGTGTCCTGGCCGCGCTCGCCTACAGCCACCAGCACGGCATCGTGCACCGGGACATCAAGCCGGCCAACGTGATGCTCACCCGTGCCGGCGACGTGAAAGTGATGGACTTCGGGATCGCCCGCGCGGTGGCCGACACCGGTTCCACCATGACGCAGACGTCCGCCGTGATCGGCACGGCCCAGTACCTCTCCCCCGAGCAGGCCCGCGGCGACCAGGTCGACGCGCGCAGCGATCTCTACTCCACCGGCTGCCTGCTCTACGAGCTGCTCACCGGGCGGCCACCCTTCGTCGGCGACTCGCCGGTCTCCGTCGCCTACCAGCACGTGCGGGAGGAACCGGCGCCTCCGTCCGCGGTCGACCCCGACGTCCCGGCGGCCGCCGACGCGATCGCGCTGCGGGCGCTGACGAAGGACCGCGAGCAGCGCTACCAGACCGCCGAGGAGATGCGCGCCGACATCGGGCGGGCACAGGCCGGCCGGCCGGTCGCCGCTCCGGCGCAGACGGCCGCCACGCAGGCCATTGCGGCGACCGCCGGCACCGCC
>JBOGDY010000034.1:0-13348 GCA_050742955.1 Actinomycetes bacterium
TCCCGTTCAACCAGACCGCGATCGAGGGTCGGGAGCTCGAGTATGTGCGAGAGTCGATCGAGGGCGGACACCCCGCGTCGGGTGGAGCGTTCGCGGCGCGAGCGGCGGCTCTCCTCGCCGAGCACACCGGCGCGGAGGAGGTGCTTCTCACCACCTCGTGCACGGCAGCGCTCGAGCTTTCCGCCATGATTCTGGACCTCGGGCCCGGCGACACGGTCATCGTGCCCTCGTTCACCTTCACGACCACCGCGCTCGCCTTTGCGCGCCAGGGGGCCCGGCTGGTGTTCTGCGACATCGAGCCGCGCACGCTGGGTCTCGACCCTCAACATCTCGCAACTCTCCTGGACGAGACCGTACGAGCTGTCGTGCTCGTTCACTATGCGGGCATTGCCTGCGACGTGGAGGGCGTCCGAAAGGCGCTGGCACATCGACCGGACATCACCGTCGTCGAGGACAACGCGCATGGCCTGTTCGGCACCTGGCAGGGTCAACCGCTGGGCAGCCTCGGCCGACTCGCCGCGCAGAGCTTCCACGAGACCAAGAACTTCGTCTGTGGAGAAGGCGGCGCGTTGCTGCTCAACGACGCCAGGGACGTAGACCGTGCCCGGGTGCTCTACGACAAGGGCACGAACCGCCGGGCGTTCCTGCTCGGCCAGGTCGACAAGTACACCTGGAAGGACACCGGATCCTCCTTCGGGCTCGCCGACGTCCTTGCCGCCTACCTGCTTGCCCAGCTCGAGCGTCGGACAGAGATCCAGGACAAGCGTCGGGCGGTCCACGAGCACTACGCCCGCGGCCTGGCTCCCCATGCCGAGGAGCTCGGCTTCGAGCTCCCGGACCCGCCGCCCGATCGCGAGTCGGCCTATCACATGTTCTACCTCCTTCTACCGGACCGCGACCGGCGCAACGCTGTCCTCGAGTCGATGCGCGCGTCAGGCGTAACTCCGACCTTCCACTACGTGCCGTTGCACAGCTCGGATGCCGGCAGGTCGTTCGCGGCGCGGCCGACGGAGTGCCCAGTCACCGAGGACATCAGCGGGCGTCTTCTGCGACTGCCCTTCTACAACAACCTCAGCACCGACGACATCGACCGGGTCGTGGCGGCATTCGTCTCGTCCCTGTCCGCCGCCGCAAGGGTCTAGCGGGCTGCCGAGATGGTCAAGACGGCGCAACCGGGGTCATCGTCGCTGACCCAGCCGGACTACTGGTGGTACCGCGCCCGGACAGACCTTCTCGAGGTGGTCCTCGGACCCTATGTGGCAGAGCCGAAGATCACGCTCGACGTCGGCAGCGCGGACGGGCCGAGCGTCGCGTGGATGAGAAGCGGGCGACGCACTGTCACGCTCGACCTGTTTCCTGCAGGGCTCACCCCCGGTGAGGGTGTGTGCGGGTCGGCAACGGCACTGCCCTTCGTAGCCGAAGCATTTGACGTGGTGGCCGCCTTCGACGTCATCGAGCACTGCGAGAGCGAGACCCGGGCGATCTCCGAACTGGCGCGGGTTCTGGCGCCCGGAGGTCGGATGCTCCTCTCCGTGCCGGCATACCAGTGGGCGTGGTCGGACCACGACGTCCGGGCGGGTCACCACCGCCGCTACACCAGGTCCCGACTCGTCCGACTGGTCGAGGGAGCTGGTCTGACCGTCGATCGGTCCACATATGCCTTCAGCGCGGTGTTCCCGTTCTTCGTCGCTGAGCGTGCCAACCGACGTCTGAAGCAACGTGTCGGACGTAAACCTCAGCCGGGGCTCGCACCGGTCTCCGCACGGGTCGACCGGATACTGATGCGGCTGTCGGGGCTCGACCGTCGGCTGCTGCGCGGGCGAGACCTGCCGTTCGGGTCGTCGATCTTCCTCGCCGCGCTCAAGCCAGAGCGGTGAGGTCGACCCTCCCCGGACCTGCTGTTCGTCAGAGCCGCCTAGACCGCGTCCGGTCCGAGCTGCGCCGTCGAACCACACCTGGTCGCAGCGCGGACACCAGGGACCAGATCAGGCCGGCGCCGATGGCAGCGGCCAGACCTTGCAGCAGGAGATCCCAGTGCGGCGGTTCGTACTGAATCTTGATCTCGCTGTCGGCGTCGGTGGGCGATACCCGCAGCCTCAGGAGGTAGTCGTCCAGTGGATCGGTCACCGTCGCATTGCTGACCTGGTACCCGGGCCACGCGATGCGGCTCAGAACGATCTCCCCTCCGTCGGCAGGCACGTCGCCGATTCTGAGGCGGACTGTCTGGTCGTCCCTGGACTGCTCGGCGACGTCGAGCCCTGGCGAGTGCCAGACCACTCCTCCAGCTGAAGGCACCGGATCGTCCCTGACCCAGACGACGCTCATCTGGGAGTCGTCGGCAACGTGCCAGCCCGAGGGCGGGTCCATGGAGACTCGCTTCGGGACGTCGGACTTCAGCAGCACGATGCTGCTGACCGAAAGCAGGTCCGCTCGGCGTAGCCCGGTCCTCGAGTCTGTCGACATGAGGGTCGGCAACGCGGTCCGGCACGTAAGGCCGAGGTAGTTCATGCAATAGCGCAGGGAGTACGCGTGATAGCCGGTGTTGGCGTGGACATTCTGGATCGACAGCCCGCTGACGTACCAGGAGTTCGCGACCAGAACCAGCGGCTTCGGCTTCGAACCCGGTTCGACGGCGACGTCGACGTGGCCGACCATGAAGGTGTCGCCGACGGTCGCCGGCAGCTGGCTGGTGTACTTCGTGATGTCGCCTGGCATGCCGCGGTCGACGGCGAAGGTCTCGGCCGCGTAATGGTGCTGGACTCCTACCACGACCACCGTCCACATCCCGACGAAGGCGGCCGCGAAGCCGACGGTGCCGCGGGACAGGGTGACGGGCCCGTAGCGGAGCAGGAGCCAGAGAACGGTCAGCCCCACCGCGACAACCAAGGCGATGACCACCTGCACGCGCCAGAACTTGGGCATCGCGCTCGCGCTGACGTAGGCGCTGAACCCCGTGAGGAACAGGGCCAACAGCAGGCGGTTACCCGAGAGGTGCCGGTATCGGGCCCGGGCGAAGGCGATGGCACCGAGCAGCACCGTACCCAGCACGACGTAAGGCATCAGCCGTATGGGATATCGCAACGGGCCGATGTTGCTCGGGGCCACAGCCCACGCGACAGCCACGAGCCAGACAAGCACCAGACCCACGAGGTCAGAACTGTTAGCACGTGCTTTCCGCCAGTCGACGAACACGAGGAACGGCAGGAGCCAGGCGACGTAGAAGAGCGGCGCCCCGAGTCCGCGCGCAGGCAGCGTGCCGAGGAGAAGGTCACTCAGATCTGTGGTCCCGGTGCCGGTGTTGCGCACGTCGAGCGTGCCCTTCGAGGTCACCTCCGAGCTCAGCACGAACGGCAGGCGAACGACGGCCGCCGGAACGCCGATGAGCAGACCGATCACAAGACCTTTCAACGCGGCGCCGAAACGCCGCATCAAGAGTGCATCGATGATGCACACGGCGATCACGACCGCGAGCATCACGGTCCCGAAGACGTATCCGATGGTGGCGAGCAAGCTGCCGAACAGCAGCGGCCACAGAGGGTTCCAACCGTGCAGCAGGCTGCCGCGCAGCGCCCACCACACGAGCGGCAGCAGCCCCGAGACGACCAGTCCGGGGAACCAGGTGGGCGCGTCAAGATACAGCGTGAAGCCGCAGGTCGGGACCAGCACTCCGACAACGAACGCCACCGGCCTCGGGCCACCGTACGAGCGGGTCAGGAGGTAGCCGCCCGCGGCGGCGACGCCGAGGAAGAACAACTTGACGGCTGTCAGGTAGACGATCGCGTTGCCGGCTAGGGTCGCCCCGATTCCGATGATCATGATGATCGGGCTGAGCAGCCCGAAGTTGCCCTCGACGATATGGTTCCCACCGCGCCAGGCGAACGGTTCCATCAGCGGGAACTCACCCTGCCTGAGCGCCTCACCGAGTTGGTAGTACGCACCGAAGTAGGCGATCTGGGTGTCGCCTCGCCAGTAGTAGTCAGAGGTGAAGAGCAGCGGGACCAGGCCTGCCACCACGACGGTGAGAACGGTGGCAGGACCCCACAGCCAACCAAGACGGGTCGCAGTCCGGCGCATGGCGGCTCCGTCCGTCACCAGCTCTCCTCGGCGACGTAGTTCGGTGGTCACCACGGAGACCCTACATTGGCCCGCAGATCGGATGCTCCCTCTGTGGTGGGCGATCGACGGGCCCGCAACCACGCCCCCCGTCGCGGATTGCCGGAGCTGTAGCACTATCCTGCAGGTCAGGATCGTCGGGTGGCTCAGGCCGGGACCGACCAGTCGAAACACAGCAGCAGCATGACGAATGTGGGAGGTCTCAGGGTGGCTCAGCGGACGTCTGGCTTGCGGTCCGTGCTGTCGTTACCAGCGGCCTATGAGCTCTTCCAGTCGATCGTCGGCTCGCCTGCTGTGCGGCACGAGTTCATCGACAACCATGTCCGCCCACGGGCCGGTGACCGAGTGCTGGACATCGGTTGCGGTCCCGGTGACATCCTGGAGTTCCTTCCAGGCGTCACGTACGTCGGCGTGGATCCAAGCCCGCGCTACATCGCCTCGGCGAAGAAGCGGTTCGGCGATCGCGGGTCGTTCTCCGTCTCCGGCGTCGATGATCTGGATCCGAACCACCTCGGTGTCTTCGACATCGCGATAGCCAAGAGCGTCCTGCACCACATCGACGACGGCCAGGCCAGCAAGCTGTTCGAGGTGGCGACCCGCATCCTGGCTCCCGGGGGCCGGCTCGTCACCCTGGACGCAGGCTTCGCGGACGGGCAGTCGGCGCTCAGCCGATATGTCGTCGGAAAGGACAGAGGTGCGAACGTGCGGGCCGACAGTCGCTATGAAGCGCTCGCACGGGAGTGGTTCGACGACGTCCACGTGACCGTGCACCACCACCTGCTGCGCATGCCCTATACGCATGTCCTGCTCGACTGTGCTTCTCCCCGGCGCGTGAGCTGAACGGGAACAACACCAGAGCACGGTTCCGCAGCGACCCGAGGTAGGCGGGGAGTGGGCCACCACCCAACCGTCTCGGTTCGTCCGTGCGTGTTCCGCAGGTAGCCTCAGTCGTCGTGCGTGCGTTCAGAATGCGGGAGACGACGCTTCTCGCTGCCGCAGCCACTGTCAGCGGCCTGCTCGCGTACGTGTTCCTTTCGTTGGCCACGCGTACGCTCGGCGCCGCGGCGACGGCCCCCGTCTCCGTTCTTTGGACGTACTGGGCTGCGTCGGCTGCGGTGCTCACCTTTCCGATCCAGCACTGGATCGCCCGCACAGTCGCCACCGACCACGGCGAGGAGAGCGTGCGGCGAGCGTTGCCGAAGGTAGCCATGGCCGTCGTCGTGGCCGCTGCGGCGGCGGGTTTGGGCTCCTGGTTCCTGCGAGCGCCACTCTTTCACCGCGAGGATGCGGCTTTCCCGGCACTGGTGGCCCTTGTCACGGTCGGGTCCGGGTTCATCGGCGTTGTCCGGGGCCAGCTTTCCGCGCGCCACCGGTTTCATGCACTGGGTTGGGCACTGGCCGGGGAGAACGGCGTGCGTTGCCTGTGCGCAGCGGCGTTGGCGGTCGCCGGCATGAACGCGCCCGCCGCCTTCGGGCTCGCGCTCGCACTGGGTCCGCTGGCAGGGATCGCCTGGCCCTCCTCGTTCCGGTTCTCGAAGCGTGGTGCGCCGTCGACCGACGAGTCGCCGCTGTCGTTCCTCGGGGGCGTCGCCGGCGGTACCCTGCTGAGCCAGTTCGTGCTGACCGCGGGTCCGGTGCTGCTCTCGCTCATGGGTGGGTCTCCGGCGGACGTGACCGCACTGTTTGCCGGGCTCGCGCTGTTTCGTGCTCCGTTCATCGTCGGCACCGCCTTGGTGTCACAGGTCACCGGACGGCTGACCGTCCTGGTCGTCCAGGGCCGCCGGGACCTGCTCCGCCGGATCCGCGCGCTGCTCGTGGTAGGGGCCGTTGGCTCCGCTGCGTTGGGTGCTGCGTTCGGAGCGGCCGCCGGGCCGGAGATGGTCCGCATCATCTTCGGTGCAGGGGTCCGGCTGTCCCCGCCGACAGCCGCGCTGATAGTGGCGGGCAGTGCGTTGGCGCTCGCCAACCTCTTGGCCTCGGTGGGCCTGATCGCGCACGCGCGTGGGGGAGCTGTACTGGGTTGCTGGACGATCGCCTGTGTGGCTGGCGCTGTACCGCTGCTTGCCGACGGCGACGTGCTCACTCGGGTCGTTGTCGCGTTCGTCGTCGCCGAGTCCGTGGCCTTCGCCGCCATGGTGGTGGATGACTCCCGGCAGCTGCGCCGTGCGTCGGACGCCGACCAAGCCTCCCCTGGGCCGATGCCGGACGCAGTGTGACCGCGCCCGACCAGCCTTGGCGGGGTGCTAGGCGCCGGGCGTTGCGAGCCCGTGTTCGTAGGCGTAGACGACGACCTGCACGCGATCACGCAGGCCGAGCTTCATGAGGATCCGCGCGATGTGCGTCTTGACCGTGGGCTCGCTGACGAAAGCCTGTGCCGCAATCTCCGCGTTGGACAGTCCGCGGGCGACGAAGCGCAGGATCTCGGACTCGCGGGGGGTGAGCTGCTCGAGCTCACGCGGAAGCGGGCGCGCCGCGTCCGGGGGCCGGCGAACGAACTCCTCGATCAGGCGGCGGGTGATCGTGGGAGAGAGCAGGGCGTCACCGTTCGCCACCACATGGATGGCCTCGACCAGCTGCTCCGGCGGGATGTCCTTGAGGACGAACCCACTCGCGCCCGCGAGCAAGGCTTGGTACACGTACTCGTCCAGGTCGAACGTCGTCAGGATCAGCACCTGCGGGCCGTGTTCGCGGCTCCGGACGATCCGCCGGGTGGCTTCCAGCCCGTCCATGCGCGGCATGCGCACGTCCATGAGGATAACGTCCGGGTTCGTCGCGGCGGCGACACTGACTGCCTCTTCGCCGTCCGCGGCTTCGCCGACGATGTCGATGTCCGGCTCGACCTCGAGGACCATGCGCAAGCCTGTCCGTGCCAGCGCCTGATCGTCGACGATCAGAACCCCGATGCGCGGCGTCACGCGTCGGCTCCGATCGGGACGTACGCCCGCACCAGGTAGCCGCCCTCGGCGCGGGCGCCGCTCTCGAGACGGCCGCCATAGAGGCGCAGGCGTTCCCGCATGCCCGCGTGCCCGAAGCCGATGCCCTCGCCGTTGTGGCGGCCGTCGTTCGCGACGTCGATCTGCAGCTCGCGCTCGCGCCAACAAATCCGTACCCAGGCCCGCCCCGGGCCGGCGTGCTTGAGGGCGTTCGTCAGTGCCTCCTGTACGACGCGGTAGGCGGCCAGGTCGACTCCCGGGGGTAGCTCGCGGCTCGTGCCCTCGACCTCCAGATCCACCGCCAGGCCCGCGGCGCGCACGTTCGCGATCAGCCGGTCAAGTGCCTGCATCCCTGGCTGCGGCCCGTAGCTGGGCTCCGCGTCCTCCTCCCTGAGGAGACCGACGAGGCGGCGCATCTCGGCCAGCGCTTCCCGCCCGGTGCGCTCGACGGCGACGAGCGAGTCGCGCTCGCGTTCCTGGTCGGTCGTCAGGCGCCGGCGAACAGCCCCGGCCTGCACCGTCATCACGGACACCGAGTGAGCGATGATGTCGTGCAGCTCGCGGGCGATCCGCTGCCGCTCGTCGATGACCGCTTGACGTGCCGCGTCCTGCTGCTCCTGCTCCAGCTGCGCGGCCCGCTCCTCCGCGGAACGGGCCCTCACGACAGGACCTCGGACGAGGACACCGATCGTCCAGGCGATCGTCATCAACGCCAGGACTGACACCCACTTCCCGACGTCTCCGGTCGGGTGCTGCAACACGGCCACGGTTCCCGTCGCCCACAGCACCAGCAAGCCGGCGTACCCCCGTCGGGACTCCGCCATGAACCCGGCAAGGCCGCACGAGAACATCACCACGAGATAGACGGACGTCGACTCGAGGACCCACGCGGGAGCCGACAGAGACGCCAGCCCCAAGAGCCCGACCGCGGCAATGGGCGCCGCGACGCCGATCCGGCCGCGGAGTGCGATCAGCGCGGCCACGCCCACCATGACCACGACGAGGATCGCCTCCGGGGCCCTTTCGTACGACCGGTTCCCCAACGTCACCCGCGGGTTCACCAGGTCCTCGACGAGGGCGCCGACAGCGAGACAGGCCGCGAAAGCGCTCACTCCGTAGCGCCCGAGGCGATCGCCCCTGTCCCGGTCCATGACGGGACGGTAACCCCGCAACCGCCGGGCGAGCATCATCCCTGCGAACGACCGACGCGTCGACCTGCAGGACCACCCGGAATCGGCAGCGCAGCCGACGACCGGGACACGGGCCGGCTCCTAGCGTTCTCGGTATCGCACAGGACACCAGGGAGCCCGGCCATGAAGCCGGCCGCTCCTGATCCCCCCGCACCACACGAGCACACCGAGGAGACATCTGATGGTCACGACCGAACACCGCGCACCGCCGGCGCCCAGGCAGGCGGCGCTCCCGCAGTACACCCCCGCCGGCATCGCCGGCATCTGGGCGGCCGCCGCTCTGCCGATGGCGTCCCTCGCCTGGCTGGTCACGCCCTGGCTCGCGGACACCCTCGACGGGCCCGCCGCCTGGCCGCGCGCCCTGGTCGGGGCGTTGACCGCCGGGCTGGTGTGGCAGTTCGTCCTCGTCATGGCCCTCGTCCGGCGCGAGCAGGGATCGTTGCGATGGGGCGTCCTGAAGGAAGCGCTCTGGCTGCGGTCCCCGGTTCATCCGCGAACCGGGCGGCGCGGCGGCCGGGCCTGGTGGCTCGTCGTCCCGCTGATCGTGGCTTTCGCGATCGGGTCGGAGCTGCCGGCGCCGTCCCATCCCGCGAATCGTGACCTGGGCGTGTTCCTGGGCTCCGACGCCGGTCAGACGTTCCTGTCCGGGAACTGGGGCTGGTTCGCCGTCATCGCGGCGATGCTGGTCTTCAACAGCGTGCTCGGCGAGGAGCTCCTGTTCCGCGGTCTCCTGCTGCCGCGGATGCAGGGCGCGTTCGGCCGGTGGGACTGGGCCGCCAACGGTGTCCTGTTCGCGGCCTACCACCTGCACGTGCCGTGGGCGATCCCGGCGACCCTGCTCGACACGTTCATCCTGGCCTACCCGTCGCGGCGCTACCGCAGCGCGCTGATCGGGATCGCCGTCCACAGCGCCCAGAGCGTCGTCACTCTCGGTCTCGTGGTGGCGCTCGTGCTCCGATGAGACATCGGCGCGGCCAGGCGCGCGGACCGCCGCCCGACGCCGCGAAGCTGACCCTCCTGGGGCCGTCTCTGGCCCCAGGAGGGTCTGCGCGCTCGGTGGCTCACCCTCCCGCGCTCCTGTGCGCGGTGACGAGGAGGTACTCCCACTCCATCACCAACGCACTGTCACCCTTGTCGTGGCGCCGTGCGAGCTCGACCAGCTCCCTGTCGAGCTCGGCCACACGGCCGGCATCTCCCTCGATGTTGCGGTAGGTCGCGATCGTCGGGCCATAGCACCGCTTGAAGAAGTCCCGGAACTCCTCCGCTGCGGCAAAGCGATCGACGCGCAGCCGTTGCCGCCGTACCGAGATGTCGGTCACCCGGTCGCCCAGCAGCCCCTGCACGTGCTCGGGACGCCCCCACAGGGGCGGCGGCTGCGCGCCTGGCGGCGGTGCCGGGGCGAAGGGTCGCATCACCGCGAACATCTGCCCGATGAAGCCCTCCGGCGTCCAGCTCAGGAGGCCGACCGTCCCGCCCGGACGGGCGACCCGGACCAGCTCGTCGGCGCTCGCCTGGTGGTCCGGGGCGAACATCACGCCGACGCAGGACATCACGATGTCGAACTCACCGTCGGCGAACGGCAGTGCCTCGGAGTCGCCCTCCTGCCACTCCAGGTGGGCGTCGCGCCGCGCTGCATCGCGGCGCCCCACCTCGAACAGCTCGGGAGTGAGGTCGCTCGCCACGACCGCGGCCCCGCGCAGTGCCGCGGGAATGGCGGCGTTGCCGCTGCCGGCGGCCACATCGAGCACACGGTGTCCCGGCCGGATGTCGCAGGCGTCGACGAGCACCTCGCCGAGGCCGGCGATCACCTCGCTGGCAACCGCCGGGTAGTCCCCGAGCGCCCACATCGTGCGGTGCCGCTCCTTCAGGCTCCGGTCGGCCTGCCTGTCCATGTCCACAACCACGGGTCCATTCCTTTCTCCTGTGCTGTTCGAGGTGGGTTGGTCGTCCCTGTCAGCGCTTGGCGACCTCGACGCTGACCGCTGTGCCGTTGGTGAGCACGTCGAACACGGCGGACCGCTTCTGGGACTGCCCGACGAGGGCCGTGAGCTTCTCCGCCTCGGCGTCGCCGTCGACGGAGAACACCACGCGGATGGTCTCGAAGCCGTTCCGGACGGTGTCGTCGATGCCGAGGATGCCCCCCAGGTCGATGTCGCCCTCGACGGTGCACCGGACGCCGTGCAGCTCGATGCCACGAGCGGCGGCGATGTTGCCCAGGCCCGCCGTCAGGCACGAGCCCAAGGCGTTGAGCAGCAGCTCGGCCGGGGTGGGTCCGTGGTCCTCTCCGACCAGCACGGCCGGGTGGTCGGCCTGCACGACGGTCTCGGTGGCGTGGGTGTGCTCCTGGCCCGCCCCGTAGAAGCCGGGGAAGCGGCCCTCGCTGTGGGTGCCGCTGACCCACTCGTTGACGGTCCTGAACCGGAACTTCGCCAGCTCCGGCTGCTCGCGGACCGCCCCGATGGTCGCGAACAGGGTGGCGGTGTCGACGCCGTTGACTCGGCGCTCCTGCGTGACGGACATGACTGTCCCTTCCTGTAGTCGTGGTGCGGTGGGTGGTGCTGCTCTCAGGCGACGCGGTTGACCAGGCTCTGGTCGGGGCCGCCCACTGGCGCCTGGCGTGCGGCGAGTGCCTGCGCTTCGGCGTCCAGGGCTCTGCTGAGGCGGACCTGGAGATCCAGGAACTCCTCCGGGGGTGGGAACGCGCCCAGCGCGCGGGTGAGGGCGAACGTCTCCGCGATCGCAGCGCGCCGCAGACGCTCGTAGCGCGCCATCGCCGCGTCCTCCGCGTCGGCTCGGCGCAGCATGGCGTCGGCAGCATCGGCGAGAAGCTCGGCGTCGCGGAAGGCGTCGGTGATCCCGTGCCCGGTGATCGGGTCGCGGTGGTGGCCGGCGTCTCCGACCAGGGCCCAACCGGGACCGGCTGCCCGGCGCACGTGGTTGGGCAGGCCGACCGATCCTCGAAGCGGACCGGCGATCGTGCCGGCCCGGACTCTCCGCGCGAGATCCGGTGCGGCTCGGTCCATGGCCGCCTCCCAGGCGGCGAGCCGATCCGCGCCCGCGCCGATCACGGGAGCGAGATCGGCGACCGGCCGGATCAACCAGACGCAGGCCTCGTGGTGGTGTGTCGGGAAGACTCCGGCGAAGGCACGGTCGCCCAGGTGGAACTCGAAGCCGTCCCATGGCACATCGGCGACGTAGGTGTAGAAGGTCGCGCCGCTGGGCTCGTACAGCTCGGCGGTCTCGGCGCCGACGTACCTCGCCATCGGCGAGTGCACGCCGTCCGCCCCCACGACCAGCCGTGCCGTCAGGTGACGCGGAGTCCCGTCCGCATCGCGTGCGGTGACGCCGATGACGCGGCCCTCCGCGTCACGGCGCACGCCCGTCACGGTCGTGCCCGCGACCAGCGTGGCGCCGGAGGCCACGGCAGCGCTCGCAAGCAGGTCGTCGAGCACGTAGCGGCGCGGTGCGAGCAGGAAGTCGACCCCCGCCCGATCCTTCACCGTACGACGGGTCACCTCCCCGTCCTTGTGGAACGACACCGCGCGGATCTCGGGCGCACCCGTTTCCACCAGCTCGTCCAGCAGGCCCCAGCGGGCGAGCTGGACGACGCCGCCGCGAACGAGGGAGTGAGTCGAGTTGGTGTCGATGGAAGGTCGAGACCGGTCGATCATCACCACGTCGTGGCCCGCGCGGGCGAGCAGCAGGGCTGTCGCCGCCCCGGCGCAGCGTGCGCCGACGACCACGACGTCATGGTGGCTGCGTCGAGCTCTCATCGGGTGTCACCTGTGGCGATGGTGGACACCTCGACCGGAACCTCATACACCTCTGCGGTGCTTTGTCCGGTCTGCTCGTGCACGCGCATCACCGCCTCCTTGCTCGGTGCCGTGGAGAGGCAGAAGACCTTGCCGCACTCGGGATCGAGCCAGGCCCGCTCGATATGCACCCCTTCGGCGCTTTCGACGGAGAGGCGGCTCTGGTGCGCGGCGCTGAGCTGCTCCGCGGTCGCGCCCACGAAGCCGGAGTGGATGTCGATGTACCTTGCCACGTGCGTCTCCTGGTGTCTGATGTCGCTCGACGGGGATCAGACTCCAGGGACGCGACGCAGCGGTCATCGGTCGAATGCCCGACAAGGTGACGGTGATCCGAGCACCGATACCGGCGAGACAAGGCAGCAGTGGCGACGGACCCCCGAACCCATGCGATGCACGGCAGGGACGATCTCCTCGCCCTTGCCGAGCGTCGGCTCGCCGCCGTGCGCGCGGGCAGCGGCCATCTGCTGCTACTGGCCGGCGAGGCCGGCATCGGCAAGACCCGGCTGCTGCACGCGCTTCAGGAGCTGGCCGAGGCCCAAGGCTTCGCCCTGTGGGCCGCGGGTGCCTTCCCCCAGGACGTGGAGCTCTCGGCCGGGCTGCTGCTGGACCTCGGTCACGCCATGTCACGTTCGGACCGTCCCGACGTCGCGGTCCGGGGGCAGGCGCTCG
Organism: Actinomycetes bacterium; assembly: GCA_050742955.1. Classification (GTDB taxonomy): domain Bacteria; phylum Actinomycetota; class Actinomycetes; order JACCUZ01; family JACCUZ01; genus CAWIXB01. The sequence continues at coordinate 12,718 of JBOGDY010000034.1, forward strand.
TGGCGGATCTCGCCGACGTGGCAGAGCCGTCCACCGACTCGGGCGACGCACACCGGCGGCGTCGGCTCCTGGTTCTGGACGCGGTGGAACGGCTGGCCTCACTGACCGACGAGGGGCCAGCGCTCCTGGCGCTGGAGGACCTGCACTGGTGTGACGAGCTGAGCCTGGAGATCGTCGCTCATCTGGCGCGCCGGCTGCGCTCCCTTCCTCTTTTCGTCGTGGGGACGCTGCGCACCGACGAGCTCCACCAGAACGCCCCCGTGCGGTCTTGGCGATCCAGACTGCTCCTCCAGCGCATGGGCGAAGAGGCTCCGCTCTCGCGGCTGGACCTCGAGCAGACCGGTCGCGTGGTGCGCGAGCTGCTGCCGGGTCGAGGTGCATCCCGGCGTCTGGTCGAGCTGGTGCACCAGCGGTCGGCCGGTGTGCCGCTGCACGTCGAGGAGCTGGTCAACGCCGCCGCCCAGGGCCACCTGTCCGCGGATCCGTCCTACGTGCCGGAGACGTTGGCCGAGGCGATCCAGCAGAGGTTCGACACCCTGTCGGAGGCTGCCCAGGACAGCGCGGTCGCGGCGGCCGTCGTACGGCGGAGCTTTGACCTCGACCTGCTGGCAGCGGTCTCGGGCGGATCGGA
>JBOGDY010000035.1:0-13276 GCA_050742955.1 Actinomycetes bacterium
GCGCGACCCGAGACAACGTGGAACACCCTGACACCGCGGTCAGGCAATCAGCCACGCCCCTACCCCATGGTCGACCCCATCAGTGGACGCACCCGCACAGCCCCTGCCCATCGGTGGATCGAGGCTTAGTCGACCGTGACCGGCGCCGGTTCCGGCTCCGGGCGACGCTGGCTCGGCAGGTGCACCTCCGGGCGGCCCTCGATGTGCAGCTGCGGGAGCCGCTTGCCGAGCCACGCGGGCAGCCACCAGTTGGCGTTGCCCATCACGTGCATGACTGCCGGGACGAGCAGCAGTCGCACCACCGTGGCGTCGATGAGGATCGCGGAGGCCATGCCGACCCCTACCACCTTGAGCACCACGTCGGGGCTGGGGATGAAGGCCGCGAAGACCGCCACCATGATGGCGGCCGCAGCCGTGATGACCCGGCCGGTGCTAGCGAGTCCCTCGAGGATCGCCCGCTCGTTGTTGCGCGTGCGCAGCCACGCCTCACGCATCCGGCTGACCAGGAAGACCTCGTAGTCCATCGACAGGCCGAACAGCACCGCGAACATGATGACCGGCAGGAAGGCGGGCAGCGGCGTCTCGGTGTCGATGCCGATGAGCCGACCGGCCCAGCCGCCCTGCAGCACGAGCGCGACCACGCCGTACGCGGCTGCCACCGACAGCAGGTTCATCACCGCGGCCTTGACTGCGACCACCACGCTGCGGAAGGAGACGAGCAGCAGCAGCATCGACAGGAGCACGACGCCGCCGATGAGCAGCGGGATCCGCTTGCGGATGTTGTCGGTGCTGTCGATCGAGATCGCGGTGACACCGCCGACGTGCACGTCGACGCCCGTGCCGGCGGTCGCCGACGGTAGCGTCGTGTCGCGCAGCCGCTGCACCAGGTCCTCGGTCTGCGCGGCCTGCGGGCCGGTGGTCGGGAAGGCCGTGATGACCGCTGTGTCACCCGCGGGGTTCAGAGTCGGCTCGGTCACCGCCGCAACCCCCGGGGCCGCACGCACGGCGGACGTCACCTCTGCGAGGGTCGACGCCGCGCCCTCCGCCGGCAGGTCCGCCACCAGCAGCAGCGGTCCGTTCATGCCCGGGCCGAAGCCGTCCGCGAGCATGTCGTAGGCCTGGCGGGTCTGGGTGCTCTCCTGGTTGTTGCCGGCGTCGGGGAAGCCGTAGCGGACACCGAGGTACGGCGAGGCGAGCGCCAGCAGCGCTGCCACTCCGACCATCGCGGCGATCCACCGGTGCCGGTCGACCAGTCGGCTCCACGCCAGCCATCCGCGTGAAGGCTCCACGTGGCCGCCGACCGCCACCGAGACGGGCCGCCGCCTGCCGAGCGGCAGCCGCCAGCGGTCGATGCGCTTGCCGAGGTAGCCAAGCAGCGCCGGGAAGAGCGTGACGGCGGCCGCCATCACGACCAGAACGGCCAGGATGGTCACGAGTGCTGCGCCGCGCATGAACGACAGGCCCATGGCGAACAGGCCGAGCATGCTGATGACGACCGTCGTGCCCGCCACGATGACGGCGCGGCCCGCGGTGTCGAGGGTGGCCACCGTCGCGGCCCGTTCGTCGAGGCCGGCGGCTCGCCACTCCCGGAAGCGGGTCACCATCAGCAGGGTGTAGTCGACGCCGATACCTATCCCGATCATCGTCGCGAGCGCCGTCGACCAGTCCGGCGCGTCGATGGCCGCGATCAGCAGGCCGGTCAGCGTGCTGCTCACTGCCAGCCCGGCGATCGCCACGATCAGTGGCAGACCGGCAGCGACGACCGAGCCGAAGGTGATGAGCAGGATGATCGACGCGGCCCCGATGCCGATCGCCTCGGAGCCGATCTCCGCCGCCTCGCCCTGGGTCACTGTCTGCCCACCGAGCGCCACGTCGAGGCCGGGGCGAACGGTGTCCTCGGCGATCGCGATCATGCGCTCGCTGTCGGGTATCGGCATGTCGACCGGGTTCACCACGTCGAGGCGGGCGACCGCGCGGAGCGTGCGGCCGTCGGGGGAGATGGCCCCTGGTGTGGCGTAGGGGTCCTCGATCGAGGCGACGTGCGGCTGGTCGGCCAGCTTGCCGAGCAGCGCCTGGACGTCGGCGCGTACCGCCGGGGTTTCCACCCCGTCCTCGGCGCGGACCACGACGTCGACGGTGTCGCCGGCCTGCGACGGGAACTGGCTCTCCAGCCGGTCCTGCGCCGCGCTCGAGTCCGAGCCCGGCGCGGAGTAGTCGGCCGTGAAGTCGCCCCCGAGGGTGGCCGAGAGGCCCACTGCCAGCGCCAGGGCGGCGATCCAGGCGAGCACCGTCTTTCCGCGGTTCCGGAAGGCCAACCCGGCCAACCGCCCGAGCGGACCGGGCCGGTCGGCGGTCGGCGCCGGGGAGGAGGGGCGGGTGGCGGTGGTGGCGTCAGCCATGAGGAACCTCGCGCAGCAGGGGACTGAAGTTACGTCTCATAACGAACACGAGGCTCCGTCACTTGTCAAGAGGGGTAACTCGTGTAATGCTGCGTAACGCAGAAGACACCTGGAGGCAACCGTGGTCGCCGCCGTTCCCGGCGTGAGCCGGCGTGAGCGCGCTCGCGCCGCCACGATCGCCGAGATCAAGCAGACCGCGCTGGACCTGATGCGCGAGCAGGGGACGACCGACGTCAGGTTCACCGACATCGCCCGTGTGATGGGGATGACCCCGCCCGCTCTCTACCGTTACTACGCAGACCGTGACGAGCTGCTCACCGACCTCATCACCGACGCCTACCGACATCTCGGCGGTGCCATCGCCGAGGCTCGCGAGCAGGTCGACGTCAAGGACTTCGGCGGCCGTTGGCTGGCGGCCGCGTCGGCCTACCGCGAGTGGGCGCGCAGCGAGCCGCAGCAGTTCGCGCTGGTGCTCGGCATGCCCGTGCCCGGATACGTCGCACCCGACGAGGGGCCGACGACCGAGGCCGCCAAGGGAGCGATGGCCGAGCTCGCCGACCTGTTCGTGGGCGCCGCGCACGCGCGCAAGCTGCGCAAGCCGCTGGTCCGCGAGGTGGCCGCCGCGGTGGCCGGCTGTGCTCATGAGAAGCACCCCGAGCTCGACGGGATCGTGCCCCCGGAGAACTTCCAGGCGATGCTGCAGGCGTGGGCGTCCCTCCACGGGTTCACCAGCCTGGAGGCCTACGGCCACCTCGGCTGGATGGACGAGGACGCGCGGGAGGCACTGTTCCTCGGCCAGGTCAGGCTCGCCGGCAGAGCCGCGGGGCTCCCGGCACCGGCGCGGTGACGGCGCCGCGACTGTTCGGCATAGCGGCCACCGCCGCGCCGGTCGTCGCCGTGCTGCGCCGCGGCCCCACCGACTGGTGCCACGTGGGCCGGTGGGACCTCGACGCGATGCGCTACGAGCCGGGCTCGTGGCTGCGCGGCACGCTCTACCCGCAGCGCTGCGACCTGTCACCCGACGGCCGGTGGCTGTGCTACTTCACCCTGAAGTCCGGCGCCGACTGGTCCGCGGGCGGCACCTACATCGCACTGTCCCGCCTGCCGTGGCTCACGGCGCTGGCGGCCTGGGGCACCGGCGGCACGTGGACCCGCGGCCTGCACTTCGTGGATGACACCGAGGTCTGGCCGACCGAGCGGCCCGACGAGGGCGACGCCGCTCCCTGCCGCGAGCGGTACGGGCTGGCCTTCAGCCGCGCCGACAGCTTCGCCGTGGAGCGCCGGCGCGGCTGGACCGAGACGCCGGAGTCGCCGCCGCGCGCCCCCCACGACGTCTGGGACGAGCGGCGTGCGGAGACCGTCGTGATGCACAAGCCCGACCCGACGCGCCCGTCGCGACGGCTGCTGGTGCAGGGCGGGCGCGCCGCGTTCCGGGAGATGGCGCCGGAGCGGTACGGCGCCGCGGCGTACTCGCTCGTCGACGGAGGCAACGGCCACCCGCACCCGCTCGACGACGTCCAGTGGGCCGACTGGTCCGCGGACGGCCGGCTCCTGGTCGCCACCCGCGCGGGGAGCCTGCAGTGCCGGTCCCCGGACGGGCTCGAGGTCGGCTGGGAGCAGGACCTTGCCCGGCTGGCCCCCGAGCCGGTGCCGCCACCACCGGAGGCGGGTCGCTGGTGAGCGGACCGGGGGCCGGAGCCGGACCGAGCCCACAAAATGAGGCACAAACCTCGCAAGAAGTGTGATTCGCCGCACTCGTGGCAAGACTCCAACTCATGAGCGACGAGATGGATCGACCTCAGTCTGGCCGCCCCGAGCGTGGCGGCACCGCGACGAAGCAGGCCGGCGGCGCCGGCCGGGAACGCATCGAGAAGGCGCTGCTCAGTGGCGCCACGTACAAGAGCCTCGGCGAGCAGAAGCTCTCCCCTGCTGAGGAGCGCTTCGAGAGGGGCCGACGGACGACAGGGCTGTTCCTGGCCCCGGCCGTGGCGCTGGTCTTCCTCGCGCTGCCGCTGGACATGGGCGCGGCCCAGCAGACGCTCGCCGGCGTGCTGCTCGGCGTGATCGTGCTGTGGATCACCGAGGCTGTCCCCATCCCCGTCGGCGGGCTGATCGGTGTCGGCGCGATCGTGCTCCTCGGGGTGGCACCGGTCGACGACGTGCTGGCGCCGTTCGGGTCATCGACGATCTTCGTGTTCATCGGCGCGTTCATCCTGGCCCAGGCGATGCTCACGCACGGGCTGGCCCGCAGGTTCGCGTTCCGGATCCTGTCGCTGCCCGGGGTCGGCCGGTCGACGACGCGGGTCATCATCGCCTTCGGGGTCATCACCTGCCTGGTCTCGGCCTTCGTGTCCAACACCGCGACCGTGGCGATGCTGCTGCCGACTGCGCTGGGCATCCTGGCAGTCATCGCCGGGCTGATGGAGGAGCGCGGCGTCGTCAGGGAGGGCTTCGACCCGACCCGGCTGCGGGTGGGTGCCGCCCTGATGCTGATGCTGGCCTACGGCGCCAGCGTCGGCGGCCTGCTCACCCCGGTCGGCAGCCCGCCCAACCTCATCGGCCGCGGCCTGATCGAGGAGGCGACCGGCGAGAAGATCTCGTTCGCCCAGTGGACGATGGCGGCCCTCCCCATCTGCTTCGGGATGTTCGTGGTGCTCGCGATCGTCCTGCTGCTGCTGAACAAGCCCGAGATCAAGGAGATCAGCGGCGTCGAGGAGTACGTCGCGGCCGAGCGGGACAAGATGGGCAAGCTGTCGCGAGCCGAGCGCAACACGCTGATCGCGTTCGGCATCACCGTCTCGCTGTGGATCCTTCCCGGCATCGTCGGCGCGGTCGCCGGCACCGAGTCTGACGCCTACACGAACGTCAGCGACCGCCTCGACGAGGGCGTCATCGCCGTTCTCGGCGCCTCCCTGCTCTTCCTGCTGCCGACGAAGTGGGAGGAACGCGAGTTCACTCTCACCTGGACCCAGGCGGCGCGCATCGACTGGGGCACGATCCTGCTGTTCGGCACCGGCATCATCTTCGGCACGCTGCTCGCCGACACCGGCCTGGCCGAGACCATCGGCAAGTCCAGCTCCGAGGCGCTCGGCCTCGACGGCGTCATCGCCATCACGGTCTTCGCGGTGCTGCTCGCGATCATCGTGTCGGAGACGACAAGCAACACCGCGTCGGCCGCGGTCGTCGTGCCGATCATCATCCCGATCGCGCAGGCAGCCTCGGTCGACCCGTTCGTGCCGGCCCTGGCCGCGACCTTCGCCGCGTCGTTCGGCTTCATGCTCCCCGTCTCCACGCCGCAGAACGCGGTCGTCTACGGGTCGGGCGTCGTGCCCATCACGACGATGATCCGCTCCGGCTTCTCGTTCGACGTGCTGGGCGCCATCCTGATCATTCTGCTGCTGCCGATCATGGTTGCGGTCGTAGGGATCGGTTGATGGCCCAGCGCATCGCGGTCATTCCCGGTGACGGCATCGGCGGGGAGGTGGTGGCCTCGGCGGTGCAGGTGCTCGACACCGTCTGCGACCGGCACGGCATCCACCTGGCCTACGAGGAGTACGACTGGTCCTGCCGGCGCTATCTCGAGACCGGCGCGATGATGCCCGAGGACGGCCTGGACACGTTGCGCGACTGCGACGCCGTCCTGCTGGGAGCCGTCGGGTGGGAGGGGGTGCCCGACCATGTGTCGCTGTGGGGGCTGCTCATCCCGATCCGGCGCACCTTCCGGCAGTACGTCAACCTCCGGCCGACCCGGGTCTTCGAGGGAGTCGACAGCCCGCTGCGCGGCGCTGCCGCCGGATCGGTCGACCTGGTGGTGGTCCGGGAGAACGTGGAGGGCGAGTATAGCGAGATCGGCGGCCGACTAAACCGGGGCTTCCCCGACGAGATGGCCGTCCAGGAGTCGGTGTTCACCCGCGCCGGGGTGACCCGCATCGTGGACCACGCGTTCGAGCTGGCCCGCTCCCGGCGCGGCAGGCTGACCTCGGCGACCAAGTCCAACGGCATCGTGCACACCCTGCCGTTCTGGGACGAGATCGTGCGGGAGCGGGCCGCCCGGTTCCCGGACGTCAGCTGGGACCAGGAGCACATCGACGCGCTGGCCGCGAAGTTCGTGCTGGACCCGGGCCGGTTCGACGTCGTGGTGGGATCCAACCTGTTCGGCGACATCCTCAGCGACCTGGCGGCTGCCGTGGCCGGCTCCATCGGCATTGCACCGTCGGCCAACCTCGACCCCACCCACACCTACCCGTCGATGTTCGAGCCGGTGCACGGGTCCGCCCCCGACATCGCGGGCCAGGGCATCGCCAACCCGGTGGGTGCGGTGTGGTCCTGCGTCCTGATGCTCGACCACCTCGGGCACCCGGAGGCCGCGGGCACGCTGATGTCAGCGCTGGAGGCGTCGCTGCGGGACCCGGCCAGCCGCACCCGTGACCTCGGCGGTGCCGGCAGCACCGAGGAGGTCACGGCCGCGCTGGTCGACCTGGTCAAGTCGGCCGCCTGAGGGCGGGAGGGGCCCTGTCCGGGAAGCCCGGCAGCTCCGCGTCTAGGGTCGAGGGACGAGCGGCGGAGGGCGGACGCATGAGTGCTCCAGGTGGCGACGCGGCACGCGCCCTCGCCCCCCGGCTGCGGGCCGTCGTCGGTGACGACGGCGTCCTCACCGACCCGGCGCAGCTGCGGACCTACGACTGCGACGGGCTCGCGGTCTACCGCACGACGCCGGCCGTCGTCGTGCTGCCGCGCACCGCCTCCCAGATCCGCGACGTGGTCCGCGCCTGCGTCGAGGCCGGGGTGCCCTACGTCGCGCGCGGGTCGGGTACCGGCCTGTCCGGTGGGGCCCTCCCGCACGCCGACGGTGTGCTCGTCGTGACCACGAGGCTCGCCGAGGTGCTGGAGGTCGACGCCGAGGCCGAGCGCGCCGTCGTCGAACCGGGAGTGGTCAACCTGCACGTGACGCAGGTGGCGGCGCCCCACGGCTACTACTACGCACCCGACCCGTCGAGCCAGCAGATCTGCTCGATCGGCGGCAACGTCGCGGAGAACTCCGGCGGCGCGCACTGCCTCAAGTACGGCTTCACCACCAACCACGTCACCGGTCTCGAGGTGGTCACGGCAACCGGCGACCTGGTCCAGCTGGGTGGGAAGGCACCCGACCCTCCCGGCTACGACCTGGTCGGAGCGTTCGTCGGGTCGGAGGGGACGCTCGGCATCGCGACGAAGGTGACCGTGCGGCTGCTGCGGGCACCGGAGGCGGTGCGCACCCTGCTGGCCGGGTTCCGGTCCACCGACGACGCGGGCGCCGCGGTGTCGGCGATCATCGCGGCGGGAGTGGTGCCGGCCGCGATCGAGATGATGGACGCGTTGGCGATCGAGGCGGCCGAGGCGGCGGTGCACTGCGACTACCCGCCGGGTGCGGGTGCCGTCCTGGTCGTGGAGCTGGACGGGCCCGCGGCGGAGGTGGCCGAACAGCTCGACCAGGTGCGCGGGCACTGCGAGCAGGCGGGGTCGTTCGAGCTGCGGGTTGCCGCCGATGAGGCAGAGCGCGTGCAGATCTGGAAGGGTCGCAAGTCGGCGTTCGCGGCGGTCGGGCGGATCAGCCCCGCCTACATCGTGCAGGACGGCGTCATTCCGCGGACCGCGTTGCCCGAGGTGCTACGCGCCATCGTCGAACTCTCCAAAGACAGCGGGGTTCGCGTCGCCAACGTCTTCCACGCCGGCGACGGCAACCTGCATCCGCTGGTGCTCTTCGATGACGAGACGCCGGGTGAGGAGGAGCGCGCCGAGGAGGTGTCGGCGGCGATCCTCGACCTGTGCATCGAGCACGGCGGCTCCATCACCGGCGAGCACGGCGTGGGCATGGACAAGGTCAAGCACATGCCGCGCATGTTCGGCGCCGACGACCTGGACACGATGCAGATGGTCCGTTGCGCCTTCGACCCGCCGGGGCTGTGCAACCCGGGGAAGGTGTTCCCGACGCCCAGGCTGTGCGGCGAGGTGCCGCGCAAGCAGAAGGGCCCGCACCCGCTGCAGGCGCAGGGTCTGGCGGAGGTGTTCTGACCGGTGGTCGCGGTGCTGGACACGCTGCGGAAGTCCTGCGCGGGCCACGCCCGCGAGGGCGAGGACAGCGACGCCGTGGTCGGAGCCAGGCCGGCCTACGTCGCGGCGCCGGGAGACACGTCGGAGACGGCCGACGTGATGCGGGCCGCCGTGGAGCACGGCCTTCGGGTCGTGCCGCGGGGCGCGGCCACCAAGCTGGACTGGGGAGGTGCTCCCGACGCCGTCGACCTGGTCGTCGACACGAGCCGGATGGACACCGTCGTCGAGCACGTCGCCGGTGACCTGGTCGTGCACGTACAGGCCGGGGTGACCCTGGCCGCGCTGGGGGACAGGCTCGCGGGCTCCGGCCAGCGGCTCGCGCTCGACCCGCCGTTCCCGGCGGCCACCATCGGCGGGACGGTCGCGACGGGGACCAGCGGTCCTCTCCGCCTGCTCTACGGCGGGCCACGCGACCTGGTCATCGGCACCACGATCGTGCGCGCCGACGGGGTCGTCGCCCGGTCCGGCGGCAAGGTCGTGAAGAACGTCGCCGGCTATGACCTCGGCAAGCTGCTGACAGGGTCGTTCGGCACGCTGGGGGTGCTGACCGAGTGCGTGCTGCGCTGCCACCCGCGGCCGCCGGCCCGCCGATGGCTGCTGCGCGAGTGCGGCTCGGCCGACGCGGCCGCCGAGGTGGTCCGGTCCGTGCGGCGCTCACAGCTGTCGCCCAGTGCGCTCGAGGTGGACCGGCCGGACCGCGGCGGGCCGTTGTCGGTCGCGGTGCTGCTCGAGGGCACCGGGGAGGGGGTCGCGGGCCGGGTCGCTGGGCTGGCGGAGGACGGTTGGGTCGAGGACGGGCCGCCGGCCTGGTGGGGCGAACATCCTGTGGTCCGCGACGGCACGGCGGTGAAGATCACCTTCGCGATGTCGGCGCTCGGCCCGGTGCTGGCCGCCGTCGACGAGCTGGCCCCACCGGCGACGGTCGTGCGTGGGCAGGCGGGGTCGGGGGTACTGACGCTGGGGCTGCCGCCGGAGGCCGACGCGGCGGGTGTCGCCGGGCTGGTCACCGGCCTCCGCGGGTTCGTGCCGTCGTACGACGGTGTCGTTGTCGTGCTGCACGCCCCACCCGCGGTGCGCGCCGCCTTGGGCGATGTGTGGGGTCCGGTGAAGGGACTCGAGCTGATGCGCCGGGTCAAGGAGCAGTTCGACCCGGGGCGCCGGCTCGCGCCCGGTCGGTTCGTAGGAGGCATCTGATGGCTGAGCCCGTGCCCGCGTTCGATGCGCACCGGCCGCCCGCGCAGGACATCGTCGACGACTGCGTGCACTGCGGCTTCTGCCTGCCGACCTGCCCGACCTACGTGCTGTGGGGCGAGGAGATGGACTCGCCGCGCGGGCGGATCCACCTCATCGACCAGGGCCTGCAGGGCGGGCCGCTGTCCGGGGCGATGGTGGAGCACGTCGACCGTTGCCTGGGCTGCATGGCCTGCGTGACGGCCTGCCCGTCGGGGGTCCGCTACGACCGGCTGATCGAGGACACCCGGGCGCAGGTCGAGCGACGGCACGACCGGAGCCGCGGCGAACGGTTGCTGAGGGCGATGGTGTTCGCGTTGTTCCCGCACCCACGGCGGCTGCGCGCGATGCGTCCGCTGCTGCGGGCCTACCGGCTGCTCCGTCTGGACCGCGCCGTGGGCCGGCTGGGTGACCGGCTGCCCGGCCCGTTGCGGGCGATGGCCGACCTCATGCCGCCGATCGGCCGGGACGTCCGGCTGCCGGCCCGGGTCGCGGCCCACGGTGACCGTCGTGCCGTGGCGGGACTGCTGACCGGCTGCGTGCAGGCGGCGTTCTTCCCCGACGTGAACGCGGCGACCGCCCGCGTGCTGGCGCGCGAGGGCTGTGAGGTGGTCGTGCCGCCCGGCCAGGGCTGCTGCGGCGCCCTCGCGCTGCATGTCGGCCGCGAGGACGAGGCGAAGAAGCGGGCGCGCAGGACGATCGAGGCGTTCGAGGAGTCGGGGGTGGACGTCGTGGTGGTGAACGCGGCCGGCTGCGGGTCGGCGATGAAGGAGTACGGCGAGCTGCTGCGCGACGATCCCGAGTGGGCGCCCCGGGCCGCTGCGTTCGCCGCGCGGGTCCGTGACGTGACCGAGGTGCTCGCCGGGCTGGCTCCGCGGGCGACCTACAAGCCACTGCCGGTGCGCGCCGCCTACCAGGACGCCTGCCATCTCGCACACGCGCAGGGTGTGCGGTCCCAGCCGCGTGACGTGCTGCGCCGGGTTCCGGATCTCGAGCTGGTCGAGATCGCCGAGCCCGAGCTGTGCTGCGGGTCGGCCGGTGTCTACAACCTCCTGCAGCCCGAGGCCGCCCGCGAGCTCGGGGACCGCAAGGCGGGTCACATCGCGGCCACGGACTCCGACGTCGTCGTCACCGGCAACCCGGGCTGCCTGCTGCAGATCACCGCGGCCGCCCGCCGGCGGGGCGAGGCGGTTCGCGTGGTGTCGACCTCGACCCTGCTCGACGCCAGCCAGAGCGGTGCGTCCGTGGCGCGGCTGATCAGCTGACATCCGTCGGCGCACGTCCCGGGCACCCTCACCCGTTCGGCAGGCAAAGAGATGGTCAAAAGTGGCCGACATAGATCCCATGAACCACGCGAACACCATCCGCCTCCTGGCTGCGGACTCGGCCTGCTGGATGGAGCTGGACAGTGCCGCGGCGTACGCGGGTGTGCCCGTGGACGATGTCCGCAGGGCGGTCTCCGAGCAGCGTCTGCGGGCGGTCCGGAACCACCCCATGCGTCCGGGCACCCGCCTCGTCCACCGGCGTGACGTCGAGACGTGGGCCGAGGAGCGGGTCGCCAGCTGAAGTCCGCAGCGGCAGCCGGTCGCAGGAACACAGCCGGCGCTTCGGGCGTTGACACATTTGTCCACCGCCCCCGGCAGCCCCGAGAGGGGGACCTCGCCATGCCCGAGCTCACCATCGAGCCGACGACCGCGCCAGACACCGTGGTCGACGTCCTGCCTGACACCGAGCCCGACCTCGACGAGGTCGCGCCGGTCGCCGACCCGATGCGCGTCTACCTGACCGCTATCGGCAGGACCCCGCTGCTCTCCGCCGAGGCGGAGGTCGACATCGCCAAGCGGATCGAGGCCGGGGTGTACGCCGCCGAGCTGCTCCGCCGGCATGAGGCCGGCGAGGACAAGCTGACAGCCAGGCGGCGCCGGGAGCTGGCCGCGGTCGCCGAGGACGGGGTCCAGGCCAAGGCCCACATGGTGCGGGCCAACCTGCGCCTGGTCGTCTCGGTCGCGAAGAAGTTCGGCAACCGTGGCGTTCCGCTGCTCGACGTCGTGCAGGAGGGCAACGTCGGGCTCATCCGCGCCGTCGAGAAGTTCGACTACGCGAAGGGCTTCAAGTTCTCCACCTACGCCATGTGGTGGATCCGACAGGCCATCGGTCGGGGGCTGCCGGAGCAGGCCCGCACCGTCAGGCTGCCCGTGCACGTCAACGAGGAGGTGTCGAAGGTCGCACGCGCCCGGCGCGAGCTGATCCAGGGCCTCAACCGCGAGCCGACCGACGAGGAGCTCGCGGAGCGGACCGGCCTGGCCCCCGAGCGGGTGAGCGAGCTCGCCCGCATCGGCCGCGACCCGGTCAGCCTCGACACGCCCGTGGGGGCCGACGGCGACACCGTTCTCGGTGACCTCATGGTGGACGCGGCCACACCCTCGGCGGAGGAGACCGTGGAGCAGCGGGCGATGGTCAGCGACCTGGCCCGGGTCGTCGACCGGCTGCCGGAGCGCGAGGCGATGATCGTGCGGATGCGGTTCGGCCTGTACGACGGTCGGCCGCACACCCTCGACGAGATCGGGCGCCACCTGGGACTGACCCGCGAGCGGATCCGTCAGCTGGAGAAGCTGGCGCTGGCCAAGCTGCGCCACCCCAGCTTCACCGAGGAGCTGCTCGACTGGGCCAGCTGAGCCCCTAGGAGCCGCGCAGCGACACCGGGTGGCCCTCGGCGGTGGCGATGTCGGCGGAGGCCATCTCCAGCAGGCCGTCGGCCAGCCGGTGCAGGGCCCGGGCCACGGCCACCTCGTCGCCGATGTCGGCCGCCTGCAGGTCGTGCGGGTTGCGGCGCGCATGCCCGTCCGCGCCCAACGGTGCCGGGCAGCCCTCGACCAGCATCACGTGGGCGGTGGTCTCGTCGCCCGCCTCGATGACGTCGACCTCGACCCTCCACTTCTTCAGCCGGCTGGGCGGGGACGCGCCAGACCAGGTCTCGCCGGGCTGGCTGGGCAACGCCTCCACGTGCGCGTCCGGACCGGGGAACACCAGCCCGGTCGCGCCGGTGTCCGACCACTCCACCAGGTAGGGCGGGCTTCCGTCACCGTGCCGCACCTCCACGATCCGGCCGTCCCGGACCGGGCCGTCCACATGGTTGGAGGCCATCACGATCCGGTCGCCCACTGAGGCCTTCATGATGTCTCCCTTCCGGTGGCGTCCGCGTGGGTCCGACATTCCTCCCGGCCGGCGGCGGCGTCAAGGTCCGCGTGGCAGGCTTCGAGGAGTCATGCGCCGCGACCGCCGTAACGCGCTCGTCGCCGTCGCCATCGCCGGTCTGACCGGGTGCACGAGCGGCGGCGGCGCCGGCGGTGGCGCCGGCGGTGCCGCCGACCCGGCAGAGCCGACACCGACCACCGCGACGACCTCGACCCCCACCAGTCCCACACCCTCCGCGCAGCCGGCGACCCCCCCGCCCGCCCGGGTCGACGCGGCGGCCGCGTTCGCCACGGTCCGCCTCCTCGCCGGTGTGATCGGTCCCCGCGAGACCACGTCGGCGTCGTACCGCCGGGCCGCCGCCG
>JBOGDY010000036.1:0-13202 GCA_050742955.1 Actinomycetes bacterium
GATGGCGGCCTGCTCGGCGGCGACGCGCTCGAGGCGCGCCGTCTCCGCGTCCGCCGCCGCGGCCGCGACGCGTTCCTGCTCGGCGCGGTGGGCAGCCTCCGCGGCGGCTCGCTCCGCCGCCACGCGGTCGTCGATCAACCGCCTCGCGGCAGCGGCGTCCGCGGCGGCACGCACGGCGGCGACATGCACGGCCTCCCGCTCGGAGAGCGTCGCCCGCTGAGCGGTCCCGGTCCCGTCCACCGACTCCGCGGCCTCACGTTCGCGGGCCGCGCGTTCCGCCGCCTCCCGCAGCGCCGCGCGGTCGATCTCGGCACGATGCTCGGCCGACTGCAGCTCCGCCGACCGGATCGCGGCCTCGCGCCGCTCCGCCGCGCGCTGCTGCCTCTCTCGGCGTGCGCGGGCCGCCGCAGCGGCGGCGGCCGCATCCTCTCTCATCCGGTCCTGCCGCACCCGCGCCTGGGCCTGCGCCTCGGCATCGCCCCGCGACCCGTCGGCCCTGGCCGCGCGGATCGCGGCGCGCAGCCGGCTGCGAGGACCGCCCTTGGCCTCCCGGCCGGAGGGGGACAGGAGCCACATGACGGTCAGCAGGGCGAACAGCGCCACCAGCCCGAGGGCTATCGACAGGCCCAGCGTCCCGAGACCCGCGCCATCGGTGTCCGGGCGGGCGGGCTTCACGCCCTCGACCAGCAGGGCGGCGGACGGATCGAACCGTGCGCTCAGGTCGGCGTCAGCGGTCCGGACCCGGACGTCCAACGGGCCGCTGGTGGGGGCGGCCGGCACGACGACGCGGTACTGACCGCTGATCCTCGCCGCCACCTGCCCCCCGGCGGCCGCGGCCTCCGCGGGCCCGACCCGGCCGGGGCACCCGTCCGCCTGGACGGGCAGCGCGGCCCGCTCCCCGAGCTCGATGCCCTGCAGGCCCACACCACCCGCCACCAGTGCTGCCTGGACCTTCGAAGGCTGGGCCGTGCTGGAGTCGTCCGGCCCTCCGGCGATCACCACGACGTCCTGGTATCTCGTCGGCGCGTCCGGCAGCACATCCTCGGCGACCAGCAGGGCATCGAACGGCGCATGTCCCGGCGCACTGCGCATACCCGCCACGGCCCCGCGGGCCGCGGCCATGTCGTCGGTCGGGCCGACCAGGACAGCGGGCTCGCCCCCGGAGGACACCACGGCCACCCTGGCGCCCGGCGGCAGCCCGTCGATGAGCCCCAGGGCGGCATCCTGAGCCGCCCGCCAGACCTCCGCGGACGTCGCAGCCGAGCTGTCGATCACGACCGCCACGTCGAGGAGGCCGGCGCTCACCCGCTGGACGGCCAGCACCTCGAGCGGCTGACCCCCTGACCCGACACTGACCGAGTCACCGGTCAGGGTCGTTCCGGCGAGAGCGGGAGGTGGGGTGACCGCGAGGACCGTGCTCCCGTCGACCACAGGGCCCGCCGCCACCTGCAGGCGGGCACACGCGGAGACCGCGGCGGAGGAGGGCGTCGGACCGGCGAGCAGCCCCGTGCCCAGCGCGAGGGCGCAGGCGAAAGCCGCTGCGCGCGTCACGCGGACCCCGACCATGGCCGACCCCCCGGGCAAGACAACCCGATCCTCCGCCCCAATGTACGCGCGCGACGCCGAGGAGTCCGGGAAACGCCGAGACGCCTCAGCCCCGCCCGCTGCGCTCGGCGGCCCGGACCTCGTCCGCGAAACGGCGTGCGGCCGCCCGCAGCTCGGTCTCGGGGTCGGCGCCGGCCGCCCGGGCCTCGGAGACGAGGGCCAGCAGCCGGCCGCCCCACGAGACGTCCTCGGGGTCGGCCGCCACCGGGACTCCCGCCCTCTCGGCGCGGGACATCAGCTTGGCGGCGAGCACCAGGGCAGGCAGCCCCATCGGTATGCCCTCGACCGCGGAGCCACGACCCTTCTCCGCGGCCTTGAGCAGCTCCCAGTTGGCCTCGACGTGCTCCGCCGTGGCCGCCTCCGCGTCGCCGAAGACGTGCGGATGCCGGCGTACGAGCTTGGCGACGATGTCACCCGCGACGTCGTCGACCGACCACGGGTCGTCGGGGTGCTCCTGCGCGATGCGGGAGTGGAAGACGACCTGCAGCAGCAGGTCGCCCAGCTCCTCACGGAGATGGGACCGGTCACCGGTCTCGATGGCGTCGACGGTCTCGTAGGTCTCCTCGACCAGGTAGGTCACCAGCGACTCATGGGTCTGTTCGGCGTCCCAGGGACAGCCACCCGGTGACCGGAGCCGGTCCATCACGCCCACCAGGTCGACCAGTGTCGATCCGGGCAGGTCGTAGGACCCCGGCAGCACCTCCAGCTCGGGGACGGGCGCGACCCCGACCAGGACGTCGCCCAGCGCCTCACCCAGTGCGGGGCTGCTGTCCGGCACGACCAGCCACACAACGTCGTCGGTGCTGGCGGTCGCCCGGGCCACCAGCCTGCGGGCCAGCTCGTACGGCGATGCCGGGTCCTCCGTCGTGACGGGCACGCCCGCGGCCTCGAGGTAAGGCAGCAGCGGGTGCCCGGCCGAGGCCAGCACGGTGCCTGCTGCGCGGAGCGCGGACCAGGCGTCCCAGGACAGCAGCCCCGGCGCCACCCGGGGGGACGTCGCCAGCAGGACCAGCCGGCCGACCGTCACGTCACCGCTGTTCCGACTTCGTGCCGGTCAGCTCGTCCACGGTCTTGGACAGGCCGCCGCCGACCTGCCTGGCCAGTCCCCGCTCCGGGTCCCAGGTGCCGTAGCGCGGGTTGACGTCGACGGACAGCCCCCGGGAGGCGCTGACCAGGGCCTCGTTGGTCGCGGCCGCAGCCTCCTCACTGCCGGGGGCTGCGCCCTGGGCGGCCGCCTCGGAGATGGCCTGGAACAGCAGCTGGTCGCGCACGAACCTGTCGAGCTCCTGGGGCGGCAGGTAGGTCTGCTGCTGGGCCAGCTGACGGACCGCGAGGACGCGGGCGGAGACCTGCTCCTGCCCGGCCTGGGACCGCAGCGGAGCCAGCAGCCGTGACCGTTCTGCCGCCACCTGCCCGTCGGTGACCCGGGCGCCGACGTCCTCGGCCGCGGCCTCGATCACCTGGGAGACGATCAGCCCCTGCAGCATGGTCCCCTGCACGGCGGCGGCGTCGGTGCCGGGTGCGGCGGCGAGGAAGTCGCGGGTATCCCGCTGGAGGTCCGCCACGCTGATGCGCTCGCCACCGATCACCGCGGCGGTCCCGATCTGGTCCGGACCGCAGGCCGGGAGCGTGGCCGCGGCGGCCAGGACGAGCGCGGCCACCCGCCCGACCCGCAGGCGTGACCGGTCTCGCCGGCGGGTCCGGAGCGTGGCGGTCGGGCGGCGGGCCATCGGAGTCCTTCGGGTCACGGCGGGTCCAGGGGGGTCACGGGGCAGTCTCCCCGATCAGGCTGTGCTCGGGACCGCGGCCCCGTCGTTGCCGATGAGGAACACCGTGGCGACGAGCTCCCGGCACCAGTCCAGCAGCTCCACGTCGCGCAGCGGGTGCCCGCCGACCCGCGCGGTCGACGGCTTGGGCACCAGCACCGTCCGCACAGCCGGCTTGACCAGGGCACCGGGGTAGAGCCGCTGGAGGCGCATCTGTTGGCTCTCGCGCAGCTCGACCGGGCCGAAGCGGACATGGTTACCGGCGAGCGCGACCTCGCCGAGGTCGGCCCGGCGGGCCATGGTGCGGAAGCGGGCGACCTCGAAGAGGTTGACCACCGGGGTGGGCGGCTCGCCGTAACGGTCCTGCAGCTCGGCGCGGACGGCGTCGATGTCGTCCTCGGACGCGACGGATGCCAGCTTGCGATAGGCCTCGAGCCGCAGCCGCTCGCCGGGAACGTAGTCGTGGGGCAGGTAGGCGTCGACCGGCAGCTCGACCTTGACGTCCTTGAGCTCCTCCTGACCCTCGCCCTTGAACTCCGCGACGGCCTCGCCGACCAGTCGCACGTAGAGGTCGAAGCCGACGGCCGCGATGTGACCCGACTGCTCGCCACCGAGCAGGTTGCCCGCGCCGCGGATCTCGAGGTCCTTCATCGCGACGTACATGCCCGCTCCGAGATCGCTGTGGGCGGCGATCGTGGCCAGTCGGTCGTGGGCGGTCTCCGTCAGCGGTCGCTCGGGCGGGAAGAGGAAGTAGGCGTAGGCCCGCTCCCGCCCACGGCCGACGCGACCGCGCAGCTGGTGCAGCTGGGACAGACCCATAAGGTCGGACCGCTCGACGATCAGGGTGTTGGCGTTGGAGATGTCCAGGCCGCTCTCGACGATGGTCGTGCACACCAGCACGTCGTAGCGCTTCTCCCAGAAGTCGACGACGACCCGTTCGAGCACATGCTCGTTCATCTGGCCGTGGGCGACCGCCACCCGGGCCTCGGGCACCAGCTTGCGCAACCGGGCGGCGGCTCGGTCGATCGACTCCACCCGGTTGTGGATGTAGAACACCTGTCCGTCCCGCAACAGCTCGCGGCGGGTCGCGGCCCCGATCTGCTTCTCGTCGTAGCCGCCGACGAAGGTCAGCACCGGGTGGCGCTCCTCGGGTGGGGTCAGGATCGTCGACATCTCGCGGATGCCGGTCACCGCCATCTCGAGCGTCCGCGGGATCGGCGTGGCCGACATGGTGAGCACGTCCACGTTGGTGCGCAGGTGCTTGAGCTGTTCCTTGTGCTCGACACCGAAGCGCTGCTCCTCGTCGACGATGACGAGGCCGAGGTCCCTGAAGCCGACCTCGCCCGAGAGGATGCGGTGCGTGCCGATGACGACGTCGATCGTGCCCGCGGCGAGCCCCTCCTTGACCTCGCGCGCCTGCTTGTCGGTCTGGAAGCGCGAGAGCGCCGAGACGTTCACCGGGAAGCTCGCGTAGCGCTCCGCGAACGTCGAGAGGTGCTGGTTGACCAGCAGCGTCGTCGGCACCAGCACGGCGGCCTGCTTGCCGTCCTGCACCGCCTTGAACGCCGCCCGCACCGCGATCTCGGTCTTGCCGTAGCCGACGTCGCCGCAGATCAGCCGGTCCATCGGCACCGACTGCTCCATGTCGCGCTTGACCTCGTCGACCGCCTCGAGCTGGTCGGGGGTCTCCACGTAGGGAAAGGCGTCCTCGAGCTCGCGCTGCCACGGGGTGTCCGGGCCGAACGCGTGCCCGGGCGCGCTCGTCCGCGCCGCGTACAGCCTGATCAGCTCCGCCGCGATCTCCTTGACGGCCTTGCGGGCCCGGCCCTTGGCCTTCTGCCAGTCGGCGCCGCCGAGGCGGTGCAGGCTCGGCGCCTCGCCGCCGACGTACCTGGTGACCTGGTCGAGCTGGTCGGTGGGCACGTAGAGGCGGTCCCCGGGCTGGCCGCGCTTCGACGGTGCGTACTCGATGAGGAGGTACTCGCGCGTCGCACTGTGCCCACCGCCGGTCGGGACGGTGCGCGCGACCATCTCGACGTAGCGGCCCACGCCGTGCTGCTCGTGCACGACGAGGTCGCCGGTCTTGAGCTGCAGCGGGTCGACGGTGTTGCGCCGCCGGCTGGGCATGCGGCGGCCGTCCTTGGTCGAGGGTCCGGTCTGGCCCATCAGGTCGGTCTCGGTGAGCACCGCCAGCCGCAGCGGTTCGCTGAGGAAGCCGTTCCCGAGGCAACCGCACGTGACATGCACGAGCGCCGGGTCGGGCGGCTCGTCGAGCGAGGGGTCCATGCGGGCCGGCACGTCCTCACCGCGCAGCACCTCGACCAGCCGCTCGGCCGGCCCGTGGCCTTCGGTGACCAGGACGACTCGCCAGCCGTCGCCGAGCCACCCCTTGATGTCGGCGAGCGCTCGGGCGGTGTCACCCCGGTAGCCGTCGGGTGCCCGCGCCCCGACAACGGCCGTTTCGCTGGTCCCGGCCGGATCGTCGTCCACCGGCTCGGCGGTGAAGGGCGTCATGGTCCACCACGGCACACCGCGCTCGACCGCCCGGGCACGGAGGTCGGCCAGGCTGTGGTAGGCCGCGGCCCCGAGGTCGATCGGCGTCTGCGCTCCGGCCGCGGCGTTGGCCCAGGACGCCTCCAGGAACTCCTGGCTGGTGGCGAACAGGTCGTGCGCGCGGGTGCGCACCCGCTCAGGGTCGCCGAGCACGACGTGGGTCCCCTCCGGCATCTGGTCGAGGAGCAGCACCATGCCGTCGACCAGCACGGGGGCGAGGGACTCCATGCCCTCGACCGCGATGCCGTCGGCGAGCTTGTCGAGCACATCGACCAGGCCGGGGTGCTCGACCGCCAACGCTCGGGCCCGGGCCCGTACCTCGTCGGTGAGCAGCAGCTCGCGACAGGGTGGCGCCCACAGCCCCCCCGGCGCCACCTCGAGGCTGCGCTGGTCGGCGACCTTGAAGTAGCGGACCTCCTCGACGGTGTCGCCCCAGAACTCCACCCGAAGGGGGTGCTCCTCCGTCGGCGGGAACACGTCGAGGATGCCGCCCCGCACCGCGAAGTCACCGCGCTTCTCGACGAGGTCGACACGGGTGTAGGCGGCCGCGACGAGACGTCGTACGACGTCGTCGAGCTCGGCCTCGGCGCCGGTGCCCAGCTCCACGGGCTCGAGGTCGCCGAGCCCGGCCACCATCGGCTGCAGCAGGCTGCGGACGGGCGCCACGACCACCCTGAGCGGCCCGTGAGCAGGGTCGTCCGCGCTCGGGTGGGCCAGCCGGCGCAGCACCGCGAGCCGCCGGCCGACGGTGTCGCTGCGCGGGCTCAGCCGCTCGTGGGGCAGGGTCTCCCAGGCGGGGAACTCCCCGACCGCGTCCTCGGGAAGCAGGCTGGCCAGCGCCGAGGCCAGGTCCTCGGCCTCCCGCCCGGTCGCGGTGACCGCGAGCACCGGGCGGCCCGCCCGCGTGGCCAGCGCGGCCAGCACGAAGGGGCGTACGCCGGCCGGCACGGTCAGGTCGAGGTCTGTCCGGGCTCCGGACCGGGCGGCCTCGACTGCCGACAGCAGCGCGGCGTCGCCACCACCCGGCGCGAGCAGTGCGTCGAGGACGCCGGTCAGGCTCAAGGTGGTCTCCCGGTCGCGGGCAGCGGTCAGCACGGCAGCCCCGGACCGCGAGCGGACCGGGGTGGGTTCCAGGTTATGCGTCGGGGGTGACGGGCCGCCTGCCTCCCTCGCGGGCAAAGAAACTGCAAAGACCTCCGATACGAAGCGTCACCGGGCAGGCGGACAGGTGATCAGCACCTGCGTGGGCCCGGAGTCGATCATGTGAGATCGGTCACGTGTCGTGACCGACCGGAAGAGTCGCGCGATTCACCGCGAATGCCCTGTCAGGGCGGCGCTAGCGCCGGAGTTACCCTTTAGCCTCGCCGAGGGCGTTTACCGGGCAATCTCCTGCAGAGTGCCGTCCCGGGACCGCTCGAAGCACCCGGGCCGTCTCACCGGCGGCACGGTCACGGGGCCACCCGCCACCCGGCGGGGATGTCAGCCCCGATGCGCCCGGAGCGTCTGGATGTCGGCAGATTCCGCCCAGCACCACGCCGGCCGGCCACACATGCTCCGCTCCGCCACCCAGACGGCTGCACCGACCCGCCGGCGGGACGGCAGGGCAACGCCCCTGCACCGCCGGCCCACAACGGGGACACCCGCACGACCCGACCCCCTGGAGCACTGATGCCCTCAACACCCGGTCCGGTTCGTCGATCGCGCCGCGGTCTTCACCGAGCTGCGAACGTCCGCAACCACCTCGAAGGACGCCACCGCCGCGGCGGCCCCCCGTCGGGCCGGTCCGAGGCCGCCGTCCGACTGCCGGACGCGCGGGTCCTTCGCCGCCTCGCTGTGGTGGCCATGCTGCTGAGCGCCCTCGTCGCGGCGACCTTCTCCTTGCCGGACGACGCCAAGGCCTCGGACTCGGCGGGATGGATCGTCAAGTGCGCGTTCTCGCACAGCGCGCCCGACGACCCGATCGTGGCACCGGGTGCGCCCGGCGCAAGCCACCTTCATGACTTCCTCGGCAACAAGTCGACCAGTGCCGACCCGTCGTACAAGAGCATGACCGCCGCGTCGACGACCTGCGGCACGGAGGAGGACACCGCCGCCTACTGGGCGCCCGCGTTGTACCGGAACGGCGTCAAGATCGCACCCGCGGGATCGTACGACGGGCGGAAGGCCCGACAGAAGATCTACTTCCGGAAGTCGAACCTGGACTCGGGAACGCCGATCACGGTCCCCCCGGCCGACCTGCGGCTGGTCGCGGGGAACAGCAAGGCCACGAGTGCGGCGGACAACCCCAAGCTGGGTAGCGCAATCTACTGGGGCTGCTCGGACAACTCGACGGGCAAGCAGACGAAGCCGGTGAACTGTTCGACCGGGATCGTGTCGCTGCACATCGGCTTCCCCAACTGCTGGAACGGCGTCAAGGACTCGAAGAACGACACGGCGAACGTCGTCTATCCCGACAACGGTCGCTGCCCCTCGGCGTACCCGATCGCCTTGCCGCGCACCATCCTCCGCCTGGAGTACCCGGTCGGGCCGGACTCGTCGAAGGTCACCCTGGCCTCCGGCCCCTCCTACACGCTGCACGGCGACTTCTGGAACACCTGGGACCAGGCCGCCCTGAAGCGGCTCACCGACAGGTGCCTGAACGGGAACGTCAACTGCGGGACGGACCCCAACCCCTGACGAAGCCCGCCGACACGCCGCGGTGGACAAAAAGAAACGGCAAAGGAATCCCGCTACGTAACGTCACGGGCGATGCCCCCCAAAGGCGACGAAACGGCGTGAAAGCAGGCGGCCGATCCGGGGGGCAATCGTCACATGACGTGGCGAAGGTCGGAGGGCGGGATCTTCCGGGCCAAGCATGTCGTTCCGGCCGGCCAGGGCCTGGGTAGCGTACCGCGGCAGATCGTCAGTCCCGGACATTTCGCGAGCGCCGGGTGCCAGTTCGAGGACCGCCAGGAACTGGCTCAGGTTCCGCGGGCTCGCGTCCGATCCAGGAGGGACGGTCGCGCTCGGCGAGCAACACCATGCCGTCGGAAACCGAGCGCGCGCAACGGGGTACGCCTGCCTACCGACCACTGGAGGAACGCATGCCACGAGCCCCCCGCCTGGTCCTGCTCGCCGTCATGCTCGGCGCCCTCGTCGCGCCGCTCGTCTCGTCGCCCGACAAGGCACAGGCCTCGGGTTCGGCGGGATGGATCGTGAGGTGCCCGCTGTCGCACAGCGCGCGGAACGACCCGATCGTCACGCCACGCCGTCCAGGAGCGTCCCACCTGCACGACTTCCTGGGAAACCGGTCGACCAACGCGTACTCGACCTACCGGAAGATGATCGCGGCCAGGACAACATGCGGCACCAGGAAGGACAAGGCCTCCTACTGGGCGCCGGCGCTGTACCGGAAGGGCCACAGGATCTCACCGGCGGGGTCGTTCGCCGGGCGGCAGACCAGGCAGAAGATCTACTTCCGGAAGTCGAACCTGGCGCCGGGGACGCGGATCTCCACGATGCCGGCCGACCTCCGGCTCATCGCCGGGAACAGCAAGGCCAGAAGCGTGGCGGGAAACCCCAAGCTGGGTAGCGCGATCTACTGGGGCTGCTCGGACAACTCGACCGGCAAGCTGAAGCGGCCGGCGAACTGCTCGACCGGGATCGTCTCGCTGCACATCGGCTTTCCCAACTGCTGGAACGGCGTGAAGAACCGGGTGAACGACACCCGCAACGTCGTCTATCCCAAGAACGACCGCTGTCCCTCCGCCTACCCGATCGCCCTGCCTCGCATGATCATGCGGCTCGAGTACCCGGTCGGCCGCAGCTCGTCGGGGATCACCCTGGCATCGGGCCCGACCTACACAATTCACGGCGACTTCTGGAACACCTGGGACCAGGCGGCACTGCGTGAGCTGACCAACCGGTGCCTGAACCGCAACGTCAACTGCCGGACCAACCCGAGACCTTGACGTCACACCTGCCGGGTGCTGCGGCACCCGGCAGGTTGACGCTAGGCCGTCGGCCTCACGGCTGGTAGACGACGTGCAGGACCGGGGCGCTCGTCCCGTCGAACGCCTCGGCGGTCCGCTTCCCCGTGCCGGTCACGACCAGCGCGAGCGCATGTCCGCTTGCCCAGCCGCCTCGGTCCACGATTTCCTGCACCACCTGGGACAGGTCCGGCGTCCGCTGGTCCGGGCCAGCGACCCCGACAGTCGGCCAAGGCGCCGGCACCCAGCCGACACTGGCAGTCGTGCGCGGCCGCGAGGAGACGTTGTTGACGGCGCTGGTGAACGTGGTCGCGTTGTCCGCGTCCTGCCCGGCGACCGTCAACGACCCGGCGCTGGTCCCGATCTCGTCGACCTGGAACTGCACGTAGGCGTTGGTGATGGTCGCACCGCTCGGCACGGTCAGCCCGGCGAACCGTAGACCCACGGTCTGGGGGCCGCCGCCCTCCATCACCAGCTCGATGTCACTGCTGTTGATGTCCATCACACCCGTCGAGGACTCCTCCGCGTCGTCGGTGCTCGCTGACAACGGCAGGTCCAGGGTGACCTGACCACCACCTCCCGGCGCCGTGACCGTGACCGTGTCCGTGGCGGTCGAGGACAGTCCGGCGGTGTCGGTCACAGTGACGGTCACCGTGTACGGGCCTGCCGTGTTGTAGGTGTGGGTGGTCGTTGCTCCGGTCTGCGGACCCACCACTGCCGTGCCGTCACCGAAGTTGAACGCGTAGCTGGCGATCGGGGTGGCGTCGGTGTCCGTGGACGCCGAGGCGTCCGCGGTCACCGCGTGCGGTGCCACCCCCGAGGCCGGGGTCACCGTCAGGGCCGCGACCGGCGGCGCGTCGACAGGTGTGCTGGTCACGTTGACCGTGTCCGTGGCGGTCGAGGACAGTCCGGCGGTGTCGGTCACAGTGACGGTCACCGTGTACGGTCCAGGCGTGTTGTAGGTGTGGGTGGTCGTGGCCCCGGCCTGCGGACCCACCACTGCCGTGCCGTCGCCGAAGTTGAACGCGTAGCTGGCGATCGGGGTGGCGTCGGTGTCCGTGGACGCCGAGGCGTCCGCGGTCACCGCGTGCGGTGCCACCCCGGAGGCCGGGGTCACCGTCAGCGCCGCGACCGGCGGCGCGTCGGCCGGCGGGCCACCCGTCTGGTAGACGACGTGCAGGACCGGGCCGAGCGTTCCGTTGAACGCCTCGGCGGTCCGCTTCCCCGTGCCGGTCACGATCAGCGCGAGCGCATGTCCGCTGGCCCAGCCGCCTCGGTCCACGATCTCCTGCACGACCTGGGACAGGTTGGGTGTCCGCTGGTCCGGACCGGCAGCCCCGACAGTCGGCCAGGGCGCCGGAACCCAGCCGACACTCGCCCCGGTGCGCGGCCGCGAGGAGACGTTGTTGGTGGCGGTGGTGAACGTGGTCGCGTTGTCCGCGTCCTGCCCCTGAACCGTCAACGACCCGGCGCCGCTCCCGATCTCGTCGACCTGGAACTGCACGTAGGCGTTGGTGATGGTCGCACCGCTGGGCACGTTGAGCCCGGCGAACCGCAGACCCACCGTCTGGGGTGCACCGCCCTCGGTCACCAGCTCGATGTCGCTGCTGTTGAGGTCCATCGCACCCGTCGAGGACTCCTCCGCGTCGTCGGTGCCCGCGGACACCGGCAGGGCCAGGGTGACCTGACCACCACCACCCGGCTCCGTCGACGTGACCGTCACCTCGTCCGTGCCCGTCAGGGCCGAGTCGTTGGCGGTCAGCCGCAGGACGTAGGTGCCCGCGACCGAGAACGTGGCGGTGGTGGACAGGGCGGCGGAGTTGCCAAAGGTGACCGTGCCGGGCCCGCTGACCTTGGACCACTGGTGGGTGACGGTCGCGGGTGGGTTCGGGAGACCGTCGTCACTCACCGAGCCGGTCAGAGACGCCGCGTTCGGGAAGACCACGGACTCGTTCTGCCCAGCGTTGGCAGTGGGAGCGGTGTTCGGGACAGGCCCGCCGCCACCGATGCCGGCGGCCATCTCGTACATCTTCCCGTCGTTCTCGTTGGGGTTGCTGTCGTTGTCCACGCCGCGGTCGGTGATGTACATGTGCGTCTGGCTGGCCGAGCTGCCCGGGGCGAGAACGATGCCCGACACCTTCTTCGGGTTGGCGGCGGCGAGGCCGATGGTCCGCACCAGCGCCCCGGCCTTCGTCACCTCGTAGACCTTCTTCGTGGGCTTGTCGGCGATGTAGAGAGTGTTCGAGCCCGCGTTGTAGGCCAAGCCCTCCGGGTCGAGGGCACCGAAGACCCCGACGTCGAAGTTGGTGACGATGTTGTCGCTGCCCCCGAAGCTGCCGTCGGCCCCGGGTCGGATCCGGTACACCTCCTTGTTGGTGCCGGACATCAGGTAGAGGTCCCCGGTGGACGTGTCCACGGTCACGTCTTCGGGGTCGGAGTTGCCGAACGTCGTCGTACGGAACGAGGTGACCACCGCGTCGTCGCCGGTGCCGAACCTGCCGTCGCCTCCCGGCCGCACCTCGAAGACGCTTGCGGGGCTGGTGTCGTCGGAGACGAACAGGTTCCCGGTAGCGGGGTTGAACGACACCCCGGTCGGCTCGTCGGAGGGATTGGGGTGGGTCGTGCCGGTGCCGATGACCGCACCGGCCCGCGTGGTCTCCCACAGGTTCTTGCCGTTGTAGATCGACATCTCCTCGACCTCGGAGTCGGCGACCAGCAGCCGCCCGGTCGCCGGCAGGTAGGCGACGTCGGACGGGTCGGGGCTGGGCGGGCTGAAGGAAGACGTCTGGACGGTGCGGACGAGGGTCGCCGAGTCCTCGGCGGCCGCCACCGCGGCCAACGAGACCTCCGCGACCCGGCCGGCAGTCGTCGCACTACCGGCGTCGGCCACGAACAGGCTCATGGCCGCGGGGTTGTCGGTCGAGTCAGCCGTGGGGGCGAAGACCATCCCTCCCAGGTCGCGCAGCCCGACCTCACCGATGTCGTAGACCTTCTTCACCTTGCCGGAGCGCGCCACCCCGTAGAGGCGCTGCGCATCGGGCTTGGCGACATAGAGCAGCTTGTCGGCCGGGTTGTAGGCGACGCCCTCGACGGACCCAGCACCGACAGAGGCCAAGGAGATCCTGGAGGACGCCTGCACGGTGCCCGCGGCCTCGGGGTCGACCCCGACGATGCTGCGCGCGCCCGCGTCCAGGACCAGCCACTCACCGGTAGCCCGGTCGAACGTGGCCGCATCCGGAGTCTGCAGATCCAGCGGCGCGAGGTTCCGCCGGCGCAACGCCCCCGAGCCCAGGTCGCGCAGCTCGTTGCC
>JBOGDY010000037.1:0-12725 GCA_050742955.1 Actinomycetes bacterium
GCCTCGCGCTCGACGCCGCGGCGCCGCTCGTGGTCGGCCTCGCTGACGATGCGCACGGCCTCGCCGGGGTCGTCGGTGAGCGCGAACAGGTTCAGGTCGCTCTCGGCGATCTTGCCCTCGGCGAGGACCCGCGAGCGCAGCCAGTCGACGAGCCCACCCCAGTAGGACGTTCCCATGAGGACCACCGGGAACGACGTGACCTTGCGGGTCTGCACGAGACACAGGGCCTCGAACAGCTCGTCGAACGTGCCGAAGCCGCCGGGGAGCACGATGAAGCCCTGGGCGTACTTCACGAACATCGTCTTGCGGGCGAAGAAGTAGCGGAAGTCGACGCCGATGTCGACCCACTGGTTCATGCCCTGCTCGTAGGGCAGCTCGATGCCCAGGCCGACCGAGACACCGCCCGCCTCACAAGCCCCCTTGTTGGCGGCCTCCATGGCTCCGGGCCCGCCGCCGGTGATCACCGCGTAGCCGGCCTGGACGAGCCGCCGGCCGACCTCCTGACCGAGCGCGTACTCAGGTGACTCGCGCCCGGCACGGGCAGAGCCGAAGACGCTCACCGCCCGACCCAGCTCGGCGAGTGCGCCGAAACCCTCGACGAACTCGGACTGGATGCGCAGCACCCGCCACGGGTCGGTGTGCACCCAGTCGGTCGGGCCCCGGGTGTCGAGCAGCCGCTGGTCGGTCGTGACGGTCTCGATCTGCCCGCGACGCAGGGTGACCGGGCCCTTGTGCTTCTCGTGGACCCGGCCCCCGCCGGCGTCCTCGAGCTCCTCGTCGGGCGCCTCGTCGGGCACCCCCCCGGCCCCCTCGGCCCGGTCCAGGGTCCCTTCCGGAGTCGTCTCGGCAGCCATGCCGAAAAGGCTAGCCCCCAGCGGTCGACGAGAAGGTCACCTTCGTTGTTTGCCTCAGCAAGGGCGGCTGACCTGCGGCGGGGGCCGGAGCGGCCTGGCTAGGTGTCGAGCACGCGCTCGCAGATCTCGCGCAGCGAACGCACCTGCTGGGCCGTGAGGCGGTCGAAGAGGCGGGCCCGGACCTCGCGGACGTGGCCCGGTGCGGCAGCCGCGAGCACCCCGAAGCCACGGTCGGTGAGGACCGCGAAGCTCCCCCGCCGGTCGGACTCGGACCGGTCCCGCCGGACCCAGCCGGACTCCTCCAGCCGCGCCACGGCGTGCGAGAGCCGGCTCGGGGAGGAACGGGTGATCCTCGCCAGGTCGCTCATCCGCAGCGAGCGGCCCGGCGCCTCCGAGAGCATCGCCAGCACCATGTAGTAGGTGTGCGGCATCCCCGCGTCGCGCTGCAGCTCGCGGTCCAGCGCCTCGTCGAGGAGCTGGGTGGCGGCCAGGAACGCCCGCCAGGTCCGCTGCTCCTCGGCGTCGAGCCAGCGCACATCGGCCACCGGCCCACGCTAGCAGACTAGTTGAGCTCTCAACCGGACTGCGGCGAGCCGAGCCAGGTGCGCAGGCGCTGTTCGCACTCATGGATCGCGGCGACGTCGACGTACTCCTCGCGGGTGTGCGCGACGCTGGGGTCGCCGGGGCCGTAGTTGACCGCGGGCACGCCGAGTGCGCTGAAGCGAGAGACGTCCGTCCAGCCGAACTTCGGCTGCGGCGGGCGGCCGGTCATCGCGACGAAGGCGGCGGCCGCAGGGTGCGACAGGCCCGGGCGCGCCCCGGGGGCGGAGTCGGACACCTCGACGTCATAGCCCGCGAAGACCCGACGCACGACCTCGGCCGCGTCCTGCTCGGACTTGTCCGGCGCGAACCGGTAGTTCACCAACACCCGGCACTCGTCGGGGATGACGTTGCCGGCGACCCCGCCGACGATGCCCACGGCGTTGAGGCCCTCGCGGTAGACCAGTCCGTCGATGACGACCTCGGCCGCGTCGTAGGCCTCGAGCCGGCGCAGTACCTCACCGGCGGCGTGCACGGCGTTGCGCCCCATCCAGGACCGGGCCGAATGGGCGCGGTGACCATGCAGCACCACGTCGGCCCGCATCGTCCCCTGACAACCGGCCTCGACGATCGCGTTCGTGGGCTCCATCAGGACCGCGAAGTCGCCGGCCAGCCAGTCCGGGTGGTTGCGTGCGAGACAGCCCAGGCCGTTGCGGTCGGCCTCGACCTCCTCGTTGTCGTAGAACACCCACGTGACGTCGCGGTTCGGCTCGGCCAACGACCGGGCCAGGCGCAGCGCGACCGCAACCCCGCTCTTCATGTCGGTCGTGCCGCACCCGTGGATCCGGTCGTTCTCGACCCGGCAGGGCAGGTTGTCCGCCACCGGCACCGTGTCGAGGTGGCCGGCGACGACCACCCGCTCGTCCCGGCCGAGCTCGGTGCGGGCCACGACGGCGTCACCGTCGCGGTCGACGCTCAGGTGCGGGACGGCACGCAGCGCGTTCTCGACGGTGTCGGCGAGCGCGGCCTCGCGCCCGCTCACCGACTCGATGTCGCACAGCACGACGGTCAGGGCGGCGGCGTCGAGGCTGAGGTCGAGACCGGTCACAACCGCAGACCCTACGGGGCGAAGACGCAGAACTCGTTGCCCTCCGGGTCGGCGAGCACGTGCCAACGCACCGCGCCGTCCGCCTTCCGCAGGACACGTGCACCTCGTACGACGAGGGCGTCGACGTCCCCAGACACCACGTCCCAGTGCACCCGGTTCTTCACCGTCCTCGGATCGTTCACGCCCACGAACTTGACGACATCCCAGGGCAGTCCCGGCACGTCGGCCAGCCATCGCCGGTCTCCGCCCGGTGCGGTGACCTGGCGTGCGTCCAGGACCCCGGCCCACCAGGCCGCGAGACCGACCGGGTCGGCGCTGTCGACGACGAGAGCGGTCGGGTCGTCGTTGCGTCCGTCGAAGACGCAGAACTCGTTACCCTCGGGATCGGCGAGCACGGTCCACCGGTACCGGTCGTACGCCGCCTCCCGGCGGACCTCGGCACCTGCGTCGAGCAGCGGCTCGAACGTCGAGCGGACGAGATCGAGGTGCACCCGGTTCTTCACAACCTTGGGCTCGGGCACCCTGTTCACCCACACGGAGCGCCCTGGACCGTCGCTGCGAAGGACGGCGCCGCCGCCCGGCTGCGGCTCCACCTGGAGGCTCAGCACGCCCGCCCAGAAGGCACCTGCGACCGCGGCGTCGGACGCGTCCAGACACAGCTGCATCCAGCGGGCCAGGGCCACGCCGGGGACGCTACCCCGTTCTGGCAGGCTGGCCCGCATGTGCGCTGCTTCCTCCCGGGCCGCCTGGGGCTTCGGCCTGGTGACGCGGCACCGGTCGGGCCAGGACCTCGACACCTGGTTCCCGCAACCACGACTGGGTGCGGCACCCGACGACGCCGAGCCGCCGAAGAACCTGCTCGACCTCGAGGGCAGCGACGAGCGCCGCGGCGTGCGGACCGAGGTCGTGCGGACCGAGGTCCTCCTCGACGAACCGCCCCGCGACGTGCCGGACGCCTACCTGCGCCTGCACCTGCTCTCCCACCGGCTGGTCCCCCCGCACGGTGCCGACCTCACCGGCGTCTTCGGCGTGCTGGCCAACGTGGTGTGGACCAACCACGGCCCGTGCCACCCCGAAGGCTTCGAGGGCGTGCGCGCCCGGCTGCTGGCGACCGGCCCGGTCATGGTCTACGGCGTGGACAAGTTCCCGCGCATGGTCGACTACGTCCTGCCCACCGGCGTACGGATCGCCGATGCGGACCGCGTCCGCCTCGGTGCCCACCTGGCCGCCGGCACCACGGTGATGCACGAGGGGTTCGTGAACTACAACGCGGGCACGCTCGGCACGTCGATGGTGGAGGGGCGCATCAGCGCCGGCGTCGTCGTCGGCGACGGGTCCGACATCGGCGGCGGCGCCTCGATCATGGGCACCTTGTCCGGCGGCGGCACTGCGGTGATCTCGGTCGGCGCGGGCTGCCTGCTCGGGGCGAACTCCGGCATCGGGATCTCGCTGGGTGACGGATGCGTCGTCGAGGCCGGGTGCTACGTCACGGCCGGCACCAAGGTCACGCTGCCAGACGGCTCCGTCGTCAAGGCTGCTGAGCTGTCCGGCCGTGACAAGGTGCTCTACCGGCGCAACAGCGTCACCGGCGC
This sequence comes from Actinomycetes bacterium, assembly GCA_050742955.1. Taxonomy (GTDB): domain Bacteria; phylum Actinomycetota; class Actinomycetes; order JACCUZ01; family JACCUZ01; genus CAWIXB01. The sequence goes on from JBOGDY010000037.1 coordinate 4,095, forward strand.
CGTCGAAGCGGTCCCGCGAGAAGGGTCGTGGGGCGCGCTCAACGCCGCGCTGCACGCGAACGACTAGCACCGGCCACCGGGCCGGGATACGGGGAGCTGATGCGGCTCACGCGGCGGGGTCGCCTCGCGGTCACGCTGACCGTGGGGGCACTCGGGCTCGGCGCCACGGCGTACGCCCTGACCCGTACCTCGGCCGGCTCTGCGGTCGGCCTGCCGACCCGCCCACCCTGCACGATCGAGGTCGGCGACCGGACTACGGACTGGACCCGCGGCCAGGCGATGACCGCAACGACAGTGGCGGCTGTCGGGCTGCGCATCGGGGCGAGCGAGAACGGCGTGGCCGCCGCCGTGGACCGTGCGCTCCGGCCGGGCGTCGACCGACCGCTGGACGCGACAGCGGCGCGGGCGATCTACCAGGGGCTCCCCGACGTGGCCAGGCCGGGACGGCAGCAGGTCGCCCTGGCCCGGGCCCTCCTCGGTCATCACGGCCCTTCGCTCACCTGCACGGTCCCGATGCTGTTCGCCGCCCCGGACCTGGACCGTGAGGCGCCGGGCGCCGACGGGCTCACACCGCGAGCCGGGACGCTGCGGGTCGCGATGCGCGAGGTCTTCGGCAAGCAGATCCTCGGCGGCTTCGAGCCGCGCGGCGTCAGTGACGGCCACATCGACGGGTCGGCCCACTACGAGGGCCGGGCGATCGACGTGTTCCTCCGCCCGGTGACCGAGGAGCATCGACGGCAGGGCTGGTCGCAGGCGCAGTGGGCGGTGGCGCACGCCGAGCGGCTCGACGTGGCCACCGTCATCTTCGACCGCAGGTTGTGGACGGGGCGCCGGTCGGCGGCCGGCTGGCGGGACTACCAGCATCCCTCAGGGGCGAGCGACAACCCGGTCCTCATGCACGAGGACCACGTGCACGTCGACGTCGTCGAAGGCAGCTGAGCAGCTCGATCCAGCTTGACGGAACCGAAGATCGTCCGCAGCCGTCCAACTCACGGACCTGCGGGAGGGACGATGCCCGACGTGAGCGGAGTGAGGAAGGCTGTGGCGGCATTGCTGGCGCTGGGTCCCCTGCTCTGCGGCTGCGGGACGGGCGACCGAGACGACACGACGGCTCGCGCACAGGAGAACCGGCAACCCACCCGCTGGCAGGACACCCAACCCGAGGACTACTCCTTCACCCTCGACTCAGACTGCGGTGAACGTTCGCTGATCGGCCGCTTCGCGGTGACCGTCCGAGCCGGCGAGGTGACCATGGTCGAGGGTCTCGATGAGCCCAGCCGCTTGATGATCGACCAAGGCCTCTCCACTGAGATTCCAACGATCAGCGAACTGCTGGACGAGCTCGCCCAGGCGCGACGAGATGGTGCCGACCGCACCGATGTGGTTGTCGACCCTTCAGACGGCCACCCGACCCGCATCGACATCGACTGGAAGCTCGACGCCACAGATGACGAGGCGTGCTACCGCATCTCCGACTACACCGGCTGATGCGCCTCATCGCCGTTGGGTGCGGAGCTGGTCCGGCCAGTGCAGCGTCACCCCCCGGGCGATGAGCAACGCCTGGAAGTCGGCCAGCAGCCGGCCGCGGGCACGGACGGCCCGCGGCGGGACGTCCCGGTCGAGGGCGAACGCGGCGAGAGCGCCGGCGGCCTCGCCGACGTTCCACTCGACGTGGTGCAGCCGGTAGCACCCATTGGTCACGTGGGTCACGCCGATGCACTTGCCCGCGGCCACGAGGTTGTCCACGCGCACCGGGAGCAGGGCGCCGAGCGGGATCTGGAAGGGATAGGTGGCGATGTCGAGGTAGCCCCTGCCGGCGGTGCTGGGGTGGAGGTCGATCCGGTAGCTGCCGGTCCCGACGGTGTCGGGGCACGGCTCCGCCCCCTCGACGCCGCGCCGGGCGTCCACGCCCACGTGCTGTTCGAGAACGGTGACCTCGGCGCGGATGCGTCGGCTCTCGCGGATGTACGGGGCCGCGGCGAGGCCGTCGTCCGTGCCGAGCGACTCGCCGTACAGTCGCAGCGCCGGATAGCCGGTCCCGCCGTCATGGCGCGGCGCGTCGGTCTGCAGCCAGTGGACGAGGCAGCGGGTCAGCTCGCGGGCCGCCTTCAGGCCGACGGCTCGTTGCTCGCCGGGCACCCCCGTCACCGGTGCGAGCCAGTAGTCGGCCTGTGGCCAGTTGACCAGGGTCACGTCGGTCAGCGGGGGGGAGTAGTGGCCCGCGAAGCGGATCCGCCGGAAGCGCCAGAGGTCCTGCTCCCCTGCAGCACCGAACAACGGACGGCGCAGCGGTCTGCCCGTCTCCGGCTCCGGGGTGGCCCAGCTGAGCTGCGGCCCCGGCCAGAACGGCGCCTGGTAGTCACGCCAGAACGGGTAGTCCCCGGGCCGGTCGATGGTGTGGTCCTCTCCGGGGCGCCACTCCAGCGCGGCACACCAGGTCAGTGCCTGCTGGTCGAAGGGGTCGGCGGGCCCGTCGAGGGCGTGCGGTTCCCCGGTGTCGGCCGCGCTCTCCGCCCCCAGCACGTGCTCGCAGCCGGTGAGCGGCAGCAGGTCACCCTCTTCGGTGGCGTCGAGCACCAGGCGAGCGGAGACGACCACCCTGTCGCCGTCCGCCGTCTCGAACGCGACCGCGTCGACCTCGTCGCCTGCGACGACTGCCGCGACGGGCCGGTGACCGGTGAGCAGCAGCAGCCGGCCGGCACTCTCCAGCGGCCGGAGCATCTCCCGCAGCACGGCGTGGACTACGACCGGCTCGGCGCAGAGCGCGCTGACCCAGCCCTGCCCGGGGTTGAGGAGGGGATCGAGCCGGGCGGCCGCGGAGAGCCGCCGGTCGGCCCGGTAGCGGTCCCGGACCGCGGCCCGCATCCGACGGTAGCGGGCGGTGCCGCCGGCCGTCTCCACCCACGGATGCTCGTCCGGCGGGACCGCCTGGGCGGTGAGCTGTCCACCGACCCAGGCCGTCGGCTCGGTGAGCACGACCCGTCGGCCCAGCTCGGCCGCTGCGATGGCAGCAGCAACCCCTCCACAGCCGGCGCCGACGACGAGCACGTCGCAGTCGCGATCCATCGGGCCTCCCGTCGGGTACCGATGCTGCCCGCCGGACGGCGCAGCGTCCGCGCGGGGGGCGGCCGTCGGGGAGGCTGTTACGTTCCGCGCCCGCCGACGACAGTTCGAGAAGCCGCCGTCCAGGGCGGCGAACAGCCGCAGGAGGGGCGATGAGCACGCAGACCACCAGCAGCGTCCGCGGCCAGGTGCGCGTCGCCAGGCCGCCCCGACCGGTCACCCCACTGCCGTTGGACCTCCGTGCCCCCTCCGGGCGCCGGCTGCCCTTCTGAGCTCGGCGCCCGGAGGACTCCACAGCTCGTACAACGATCCGGTCGCCGCGATGGCGGCGAGACCGCGCCCGGACGAGACTGCAAGCCTGATGACCATGACGCGCCCGCGGGCGATCGGTGCCGTGGTGGTGGCCTGCCTGGCCTTGACCGCCGCCGTGGTCGTGGCCGGCCAGGGGGGACAGCACGGTCGCGACCCGGCCGGTTCGGCAGCCGCGGCCACCGACCCGTCGGGCACCCCCACCCCGCTTCCGGTGCCCGATCCCTGCTCGGTCGAGGTCGCCGGGGTCACGGTGGGGATGGACGTCGACGAGGCCCGCACCCTGACAGCGGCGACCGCCCGGCTCAACGGCACGAGGGGTGCAATGCGGGCCATGACCCGACTGGCGACCCGGACGCTGGCCGAGCCGCCCGAGGTCGCGGGCCCGGTGGCGGCATCCCTGCTCGGGCAGGTGTCAGACGGCCCGCTGACCTGCAGCCACCTCCGGGAGGACGTCGACCCGGAGGAGATGGGACCCCGCGGCCTGACGCCGCGGGCGCAGCGGCTGCGCCGGGCCTGGACGCGGGAATTCGGCGCCCTGCCGGCCGGTGGCTTCGCCCGCGGCGGCGTGACGAGCGGCCACGTGGACAACTCCGCCCACTACGAGGGGCGGGCGATCGATGTCTTCTTCCGGCCGCACGACGACGCGAGGGTGCGCCGCGACGGCTGGGTGTTCGCCCAGTGGCTGGTCGCGCACGCCGACGACTACCACGTGCTGTCGGTCATCTACGCCGACCGCATCTGGACGTCGTGGGCATCGGTCGTCGGCTGGCGGGAGTACGTCCATCCCAGCGGCAACCGCCGGAACCCGGTGCTGCGCCACCTCGACCATGTGCACGTGGCCGTGGAGAGCGGTCGGCCCTGGCGGCCCTACGACGGGCGCTGACATGGCCCCGACCGGTCACAGTCGGGAGGCGGCCGCCGCGATCCGCTCGTCGCTCGCGGTCAGCGCGAGCCGGACGTGCCGGGAGCCGGACGTGCCGTAGAACGCCCCGGGCGCGACCAGGATCCCGAGCTCCGCGAGACGCGCGACGCTGTCCCAGCTGTCCTCGTCCTTCGTGGCCCACAGGTAGAGGCCGGCCTGCGAGTTCTCGACCAGCCATCCCCCTCCTTCCAGGGCCGCCAGCAGCACCCGACGCCGCTCGGCGTAACGGGCCTTCTGCGCCTCGACGTGTGCGTCGTCGCCCAACGCGGCCACCATCGTCGCCTGGACCGGGCCGGGGACCATCATGCCGGCGTGCCGGCGGACCTCGACCAGCTCGCGGACCAGGCCGACGTCGCCAGCGACGAACGCGGCGCGGTAGCCGGCGAGGTTGGACTGCTTGGACAGCGAGTAGGCGACCAGCAGACCCTCGGGCGAGCCGTCGCAGACGTCGGGGTGCAGCAGCGACGGCGGTTCGATGCCCCACCCGAGCTCGGCGTAGCACTCGTCCGACGCCACGACCGCCCCACGTTCCCGCGCCCAGGCCACCACCTTGCGCAGGTGCGCGACGGGCAGCACGCGGCCGGTCGGGTTGGAGGGTGAGTTCAGCCAGACGAGGCGGACCGGCTCCGGGCCGAGGGCGGTGAGCCCGTCGGCGGGGACCGGGGTGGCGCCGGCGAGCCGCGCGCCCACGTCGTACGTGGGGTAGGCGACCCGCGGGTGGACGACCACGTCGCCCGGGCCGAGCCCGAGCAGCGTCGGCAACCAGGCCACCAGCTCCTTCGAGCCGATGGTCGGCATGACGCCGGCCGGGTCGAGTCCGGGTGTCGAGCGACGGCGGGCGAACCAGGCGACCACCGCCTCGCGCAGCGCGAGCGTGCCGTAGGTGAGCGGGTAGCCGGGTGAGTCGGCCGCCGCCGCCAGCGCGTCCCTCAGCGTCCCGGGCGTGGGATCGACCGGCGTGCCGATGGAGAGGTCGACGATCCCGTCGGGGTGCTCGCGCGCCCGCGCCGCGAACGGGACCAGCGCGTCCCACGGGAAGTCGGGCAGCCGGCGCGAGACCGGGGGCCGACCCTGCCGTGGCGGCGGGCCCGTCAGGCGTCCTGGCTCTGCGGCGGCAGTGCCTCGATCAGCGGGTGGTCCTTGTCTATCTTGCCGAGCTTGGAGGCGCCGCCGGGCGAGCCCAGGTCGTCGAAGAACTCGACGTTGGCCTTGTAGTAGTCCTTCCACTGCTCGGGGGTGTCGTCCTCGTAGAAGATCGCCTCCACGGGGCACACCGGCTCGCAGGCGCCACAGTCGACGCACTCGTCCGGGTGGATGTAGAGCATCCGGTTGCCCTCGTAGATGCAGTCGACTGGGCACTCCTCGATGCAGGCCTTGTCGAGGAGATCGACGCACGGCTGCGCGATGACGTATGTCACGGTCGGTCCCTCCCGGGAGGTCGCGTCTGCGGTTGGTTTCTGTTCCGGGACCAGTATCCCCCACCGGAGGCCACAGCGCGCCACTCGGGCTCCACGTGCAGAATCGCCGGGTGGGTTTCCCCGAGGCCGGCCATGTCGGACGGCGCGTGTCCGTGCGGCATCACGTCGGCGGCGGCCTCACCGACGTGGTCGGGCACCTGCTGGACGTGACCGACGACACGGTCTCGGTGCTGCGTCGCGACGGCACCGTGGTGGCGTTCGACCCGTCGACGGTCACGGCCGGGAAGCCGGTCCCAGCCGAGCCGGTCCGGCCCGGCTGGGCGGTCCCGCAGATCTCCGCCGCCGACCTGCAGCGGGTCTGCTCCGCCGGCTGGCCGGCCCGGACGACCGCTCGGCTGGGCGACTGGGTGCTGCGGGAGCACGGCGGCGTCACCGGCCGCGCCAACTCCGCGATGGCGGTGGGTGACCCGGGCCTGCCTCTCGCGGAGGCGGTGGTCGCGGTCGAGGAGTGGTACGCCGAGCACGGCCTGCCGCCCCTGATGCAGCTGCCGCTGGCCGACCCCCGCAACCTCGAGCTGGCCGACCTGGGCTGGGCCCGGCGCCACGGCACCGTGGTGCAGACCGCGCCCGTCGCACCGCTGCTCGCGAGCCTGCCGCAGCGCGCGGACCTCGCCGCGACGGTCGAGGCGACGCCGTCACCGCGGTGGCGGACGCTGATGCACGACCTCGACGCGAACGACCCCGCGGCACACCTGGCGATCCTCACCGGTCCGGCGGTGGTGGGCTTCGTCACGGTGCTGCGCGACGGTGAACCCGTGGGCATCGGCCGGGTCTCGATAGAGGGCGAGTGGGCGGGCATCACCTCGGTGGACGTGGCGCCCACGGAACGGCGGGCGGGCATCGGCACCGCGGTCATGGCCGCCCTTGTCAGGTGGGCAGCGGAGCAGGGTGCGGTCGCGACCTACCTGCAGGTGCGCGTCGGCAACGCCGCTGCCCTCAAGCTCTACGCCCGCCTCGGCTACCGCACCCACCATCCCTACACGTACCGCTCGCCCGCGTCGCCGCCCTGACCGGCCTCTAGGGTGGTCGGCGTGCTGGAGCTCTACGACACCCGCACCCGCCGTCGTGAGGCGATCGAGCCGGGCACGGCCCGGCTGCTGCGCGTCTACTGCTGCGGCCCGACGGTCTACCGCGACCAGCACGTCGGCAACCTGCGGACCTTCCTGCTCGCCGACCTGGTCCGGCGCACCGCCGAGCACGTGCACGGCTGGCGGGTCCACCTGGTGCAGAACATCACCGACGTCGGGCACCTGGTCGACGACACCGACATCGACGCGCACGGCGAGGACAAGGTGCTCGAGCAGGCCCGCCGCGAGGGCTTGTCCGCGATCGACATCGCCCGCCGCTACGAGGAGCGCTTCCACGTCGACCTCGACCGGTTGGGCGCCCGGCCGGCCGACGCCTACCCGCGGGCCACCGAGTCGGTCGACCTGATGCTCGACCTGATCGCGCGGCTGGTGGAGAAGGGTCACGCCTACGTCGGTGGTGACGGCTCGGTGTTCTACGACGCACGGTCGTTCCCGTCGTACGGCGATGTCTCGGGCAACCGCCTCGACCACCTCCGCCCCGGCCACCGTTTCGACGGCGGCACCGACGAGAACAAGCGCTTCCACGCCGACTGGGCGCTGTGGCGGCACGCCGGCGAGCGACGGCAGATGGTGTGGGACTCGCCGTGGGGGTCCGGCTTCCCCGGCTGGCACATCGAGTGCTCCGCGATGTCGCTGCACCACCTCGGCGAGCACATCGACCTGCACCTCGGCGGCATCGACCTGCGCTTCCCCCATCACGAGGACGAGAGGGCCCAGTCCGACGCCGCCGTCGGCCACGAGGTGGTCCGGCACTGGGTGCATGGCGAGCACCTGCTCTTCGAGGGCCGCAAGATGGCGAAGTCGACCGGCAACGTCGTCCTGCTCGACGACGTCGTCGCTCGCGGGCACGACCCGCTGGCGTTGCGGCTGGCGCTCCTGCAGACGCGCTACCGCACGCAGCTGGACCTCGGGTGGGACGAGATCGCCGCCGCCGACCGCACGCTCGCACGGTGGCGCGACCGGGTGGCCGGGTGGGCGGAGTCGCCGAGCCGGCCGATGAGCGCGGACCACGTCGACCAGGTGCGCGAAGCCTTCGACCACGACCTGGACACCCCGGCCGCCCTGCAGGTGCTGCGAGCCGTCGAGAGGGACGCCACCGTCCCCGACGGCTCGAAGTTCGAGATGTTCGCCCACCTGGACGCCCTGTTCGGGCTCGACCTCGCCCGCGACGTCGGCCGGCCACGGGACCAGGCACCCCTGCCGTCCGGAGCGCGGGACCTGCTCGACCGCCGGGCCGCGGCGCGCGCCGCGAAGGACTGGACCGCCTCCGACGACCTCCGCGACGAGCTGGCCGCGCTCGGCGTGCAGGTGGCGGACACGCCGACCGGGCAGTCCTGGTCACTCGGCTGACGAACCTCACCGGCCCGCGGTCGGCTGCTCAGTCCGTCGGCCGGTCGGCGCCTTCGTTCGGGCCGGTCGAGCCGCAGATGATGCGGTCCTCCGGCTGGTAGGCCGTGTGGAACTGCTCGTCGCGGACCTGCCTGCCGCCCTGGAAGAACAACCGTGTCACGTTGACCTGGAAGCCGGGCACGCCTTCCTGCGGGACGCAGTCGCCGGGCCTGGTGCCCGGCTGCCGGCGGTCGTGGACCGTCTCGAACGGCCGCTCACGAAGACGTGCCGACTTGGTGGCCTCGATGCGGTAGCGCTTGGTCCCCCAGATGCGCACGGTCACCGAGCCGTCGGTGTAGCTGGTCGTGACCAGGACACCGTTGCCCGAGTCGTTACGGAACCGCAGGTCCTTGACCCCCCACGCCACGGTCGCCTCACG
>JBOGDY010000038.1:0-12654 GCA_050742955.1 Actinomycetes bacterium
TCGAAGAGGTCGTTCTGCACCCGGGTGAGCACGGCGGTGACGTCGTCGTCGAGCCCGCCGGTGGCCAGGGCCTGGCCGAGCACCGAGTTGGCCTCGTCGACGTCGGCGTAGGCCGCGAGCCGCTCGTCGTTCTTGCTGATGCGCCCGCGCCCGCCGTAGCCGGTGGTGCCGTCGTCGCCGGTGCGGGTGTAGATGCGTGTCAGGTTGACCATGCCGGAGAGCCTACGATGACCGTCCGTGGAGAGGTTTCGTGTCGTCGGCGGTGCCCGGCTCAGCGGCGAGGTCAGGGTCACCGGGGCCAAGAACAGCGTGCTGAAGCTGATGGCGGCGGCGCTGCTCGCCGAGGGCCGTACGACGATCACTGACGTGCCGGAGATCCTCGACGTCGAGATCATGGGAGAGCTGCTTCGCCGGATGGGCTGCTCCGTCGGGCACGAGCTCGAGACGGCCACGGTCACGGTCGACGTGCCCGGCTCGGTGGGGCACAAGGCCGACTACGACCTGGTCAGACGGCTGCGCGCGTCCATCAACGTGCTGGGCCCGCTGCTGGCGCGCTGCGGCGAGGCGGACGTGGCGTTGCCCGGCGGCGACAACATCGGCTCCCGCGGCCTCGACATGCACATCGCCGGCCTGGAGAAGCTGGGCGCCGAGGTGACCAGCGAGCACGGCTACCTCGTCGCGAGGGCACCCGCGGGACTGACCGGGGCGACCATCTGGCTGGACTTCCCCAGCGTGGGGACCACCGAGAACCTGCTGATGGCCGCCGTGCTGGCCAAGGGCACGACCGTGATCGACAACGCCGCACGCGAGCCGGAGATTGTCGACATCGCCCGGATGCTGGTCGAGATGGGCGCCTCGATCGGCGGCGTCGGGACCTCGACGCTCGTGATCGACGGCGTGGACCGGCTCGAGCCCGTCAGCCACCCGGTCGTGCCGGACCGGTTGGTCGCCGGCACGTGGGCTGTGGCCGCCGCGATAACCCGCGGCGACGTGACGATCACCAACGCCCACCCGCCTCACCTGGAGATCGCGCTGGACAAGCTGTCCTCGGCCGGGGCCCACGTCGACGCCGGCGACGGGGTCCTGCGGGTGTCGATGGACCGCCGCCCGACCGCTGTCGACATCGTCACGCTGCCCTACCCCGGCTTCCCCACCGACCTGCAGCCTCAGTTCATCGCGCTGAACTCGATCGCCGACGGTGCGGCGATGGTGACCGAGAACCTGTTCGAGGCCCGGTTCCGCTTCGTCAACGAGCTGGCCCGGCTCGGCGCCGACGTGCGCACCGACGGACACCACGCGCTGGTCCGCGGCCGCACCCGGCTCTCGGGCGCCCCGGTCCAGGCCAGTGACGTGCGCGCGGGGGCGGGACTGGTTCTGGCCGGCCTGGTGGCGGAGGGGGAGACCCTGGTCACCGACGTGCACCACATCGACCGCGGCTACGCCGGGTTCGTGGAGGACCTGCGGCGGCTGGGTGCCGACGTGACGCGGGAGGCCGACCCCGACCTGCGCTTCTCTATCTGACCGCGTCGCGTCAGAGGCCGGCGAGCAGGCGCCGGGCGGCCGCCTCGTCGTCAGGGAAGACCATCAGCCGCGGCCCGTCACCGGTCGGGACCAGCGTGGCCCGGATGCCGGCGTCGTCCAACGTCCGGCGCAGCAGCTCGCCCTCGACGAACGTGCCCGGGGAGGCGATCGCGGTGAGCAGGCCGTAGTCCCCGCTGCGCCCGACCCTCGGGCGCCGCTCGACCAGCGAACGGCGCTCTCCGCCGAAGCCCCAGCGCAGGACCACGGCAAGCACCCCCACGACGAGGAACGCGAGCAGCGGAGGCACGAAGTAGGGCAGGTTCGCCAGGGTGACGTCGTACGGCGGGAAGGGCACCCTGCAGTCTTACCCCTTCGCCGGGTTAGGCTCCGCACTCCCCCGTCACCCCCGCCCCGAGGAGCGCGCCGCCCATGACCGACCAGCCGGGAACGATCGCCGTCGTCGGAGCGGGTCTGATGGGCTCGGGCATCGCGCAGGTCGCCGCCGTGGCCGGCCACCGCGTCGTGCTGCGTGACGTGACGCCGGAGGCGGTGGCGCGCGGGCTGGGCGGGATCAGGACGTCGCTGGACCGCTTCGTCGCCAAGGACAGGCTCAGCGCCGAGGATGCGGAGGCGGCCCTGGGCCGCATCACGACCACCGACGACCTGGCGGCCGCCGCCGACGCCGACATCGTGGTCGAGGCCGTCTTCGAGAGGATCGAGACCAAGCACGAGGTGTTCCGCGAGCTCGACCGGGTCTGCAAGGACGGCGCGGTGCTGGCGACCAACACCAGTGCCATCCCGGTGACCGAGGTGGCCGCGGCGACCGCTCGGCCCGAGGCGGTGGTGGGCACCCACTTCTTCTCGCCGGTCCCGATGATGGGCCTGTGCGAGCTGGTGCGGGGCTACAAGACCAGCGACGAGACGCTGGCCGCGGCGCAGGCGTTCGCCGAGTCGGTCGGCAAGACCTGCGTTGTCGTCAACCGTGACGTCGCCGGGTTCGTGACGACCCGGCTGATCTGCGCGCTGGCGATGGAGGCGATCCGCCTGGTGGAGACCGGCGTGGCCAGCGCCGAGGACATCGACACCGCCTGCCGGCTGGGCTTCGGGCACGCCATGGGCCCGCTGGCCACGACCGACCTCACCGGCGTGGACATCCTGCGCCACGCCGCGCTGAACATCTTCAACGAGACCCAGGACGCCAAGTTCTTCCCGCCCGAGTCGCTGTCGCGGATGGTCTCGGCGGGCGATCTGGGGCGCAAGAGCGGTCGGGGCTTCTACTCGTACGACGAGGAGTAGCCGCCCCCGGTCGTCACATCCGTCACACTGGCACCAGCGTGGCTCCGCCGCACCGGGGCCGCCCCGTCGTACCGTCGAGGTCCGCGACTGACCACGCGCATCGGGACGGGTGGCTGGCGCGACCTGGATGCCGAGGGGGTGCCCTATGGCCGTCAACGTCGCTGTGGGCTGCCAGGTGGCCCTGCAGGGGCCGCTCGACGTGCTCACCGTGTCCGACGTGCGCGCCACGCTGCACGCAGCCATCGACGCCGGCACCGGCGACCTCGTGGTCGACGTGTCCGCGGTCGAGCTGGTCGACGCGACCGGGATGGGGGTGCTGGTGGGGGCCAACCGCCGCGCGGCCCTGGCCGGACGCCGGCTGGTGCTGCGCGGGGTCCCTCCCCGGCTGGCGCGGATCCTTCGGGTCACCCGCCTCTACCGGGTGCTCGCCGTCGAGCCGTCCGCACCCGGGGAGCTGAACCCGGTCGCCCTCGCCTGACCGGCCGGCCCGGCGAGGCGCGGCCCACGGGGTCACCTGTGGTTACCGGCCAGTAGAATCGGCCACGCCGCGCGAGACCCGCCGCGCCGACCCCGCTTGTGAGGCCCAGCATGAGCGACCCCACCGACCCGTCCCGACAGCAGCGGGACCGGCCGTGGCTGATGCGCACCTACGCCGGGCACTCCTCGGCGGCGGAGTCCAACGCGCTCTACCGGCGCAACCTGGCCAAGGGCCAGACCGGTCTGTCGGTGGCCTTCGACCTGCCGACCCAGACCGGCTACGACCCCGACGACGAGCTGGCCCGGGGTGAGGTGGGCAAGGTGGGGGTGCCGGTCACCCACATCGGTGACATGCGGGCACTGTTCGACGGCATCCCGCTCGTCGAGATGAACACCTCGATGACCATCAACGCCACGGCGATGTGGCTGCTCGCGCTCTACGAGGTGGTGGCGACGGAACAGGCGGCCGCGCAGGGGGCCGACCCGGACGACGTCCGGGCCGGCCTGTCCGGGACCACGCAGAACGACATCATCAAGGAGTACCTCTCCCGCGGGACCTACGCGTTCCCGCCGGCGGCGTCGATGCGCCTCACGACCGACCTGATCGCCTACACCGTGGAGCACATCCCGAGGTGGAACCCCATCAACATCTGCAGCTACCACCTGCAGGAGGCCGGCGCGACGCCAGTGCAGGAGACGGCGTTCGCGATGTCGACGGCGATCGCGGTGCTCGACGCGGTGCGCGACTCGGGACAGGTCCCTGCTGACCGGTTCGGTGAGGTCGTCGCCCGCATGTCGTTCTTCGTCAACGCCGGCGTGCGCTTCGTCGAGGAGATGTGCAAGGTGCGCGCGATGCTGCGCCTGTGGGACGAGATCACGCAGGAACGCTACGGCGTGGCCGACCCGAAGCACCGACGGTTCCGCTACGGCGTGCAGGTCAACTCGCTCGGGCTGACCGAGGCCCAGCCGGAGAACAACGTCGCCCGGATCGTGCTCGAGATGCTTGCCGTCACGTTGTCCAAGGACGCCCGCGCCCGCGCCGTACAGCTGCCCGCCTGGAACGAGGCCCTCGGCCTGCCCCGGCCGTGGGACCAGCAGTGGTCCCTGCGCATCCAGCAGGTGCTGGCCTTCGAGTCCGACCTGCTCGAGCACGACGACCTGTTCGCCGGCTCGCACGTCGTCGAGGCCCGGGTCGACGCCCTGTGCGCCGCCGCCCGCGAGGAGATCGACCGCATCCAGGAGATGGGCGGGGCCGTCGCGGCGGTGGAGTCCGGCTACCTGAAGTCCGCGCTGGTCGCGTCGCACGCCAGGCGGCGCGCCCGGATCGAGTCGGGCGAGGACGTCGTGGTCGGGGTCAACCGGTTCACCGAGACCGAGCCCAACCCGCTGCTGGCCGACCTCGACACTGCGATCCAGACCGTCGACCACGCCGTCGAGGCCAGCGCTTGCGAGGCCGTGCGGGCGTGGCGGGCGGCCCGGGACGGCGCCGCCGTCGACAAGGCGCTGGACGTGCTGCGCGATGCCGCGGGGCGGGACGTCAACCTGGTGCCGGCCACCCTTGACTGCGCCCGCGCGGGCGTGACAACCGGCGAGTGGGCCGCCGTGCTGCGTGAGGTGTTCGGCTCCTACCGCGCGGCGACCGGCGTCAGCGGCGCCGTCGGGGTCAGCGACCCGGGCGACGAGATCGCCGCGGTCCGCGGCGCGGTCCGGCGCACCGGTGAGGAGCTCGGCACCCGGCTGCGGCTGCTCGTCGGCAAGCCCGGCCTCGACGGGCACTCCAACGGCGCTGAGCAGATCGCGGTGCGCGCCCGCGACGCCGGCTTCGAGGTGGCCTACCAGGGCATCCGCCTCACCCCGGGCCAGATCGCGGCGGCGGCCGTCGAGGAGGACGTGCACTGCGTCGGCCTGTCGATCCTGTCCGGGTCGCACCGGGAGATGGTCCCCGAGGTGCTGCGGTTGCTGGCGGAGGCCGGTATGGGTGAGGTGCCGGTCGTCGTCGGTGGCATCATCCCCGACGCCGACGCCCGGTGGCTGCGCGAGCAGGGCGTCGCCACCGTCTTCACGCCCAGGGACTTCGGCATCACCACGATCATCGGCCGGATCGTCGACGAGATCCGGCGCGCTCACGGCCTGGCCGCGGTGACCCCCATCCCTTCGTGACCGTGGACGGCAGGCCGGGTTCGCTGCTGCGCCGGGTAGCGGTCGACGTACGCCCCTTGCGTCACACGGACTTCCGCCGGCTCTTCGTCGGCCAGGGCGTGTCGTTCGTCGGCTACCAGCTCACTGCCGTCGCGGTGCCGGTGCAGATGTACGCCGTGACCGGCTCGTCCTACTGGGTGGGCCTGGTCGGGCTGGCCGCGCTGGTGCCGCTGGTCGTCTTCGGGCTCTACGGCGGGTCGATCTCCGACGCCGTCGATCGGCGCCGACTGTATGTCGCCGCGTCCTGCCTGGTGTGGGCCGTCACCGGGGTCCTGCTGGTGCAGGCACTGCTGCACCTGGACAACCGGTGGCTGCTGCTCGCCCTGGTCGCCGTGCAGTCCGTCGGCTTCGCCCTGTCCTCCCCGGTGCGCGGTGCGATCGTGCCCCGGCTGCTGCCGCTGGAGCTCGTCCCGGCCGGCAACACGCTGAACTTCACGATGAGCAGCGTCGGCATGGTGGCGGGGCCCCTGCTCGCCGGGCTGGTGCTCGCGAACGGCAGCTTCGCCACGGCGTACGCGATCGACGCGGCGCTGTTCACGGTCGGCCTCTACGCCGCGCTGCGGCTGCCACCCCTCCCGCCGCTCGGTGCGACGGTCCGCCCCGGCCTGCGGTCCGTTGCAGCCGGACTGGCCTTCATCGCGACCCGGCCGGTGCTGCTGCTGTCGTTCGCGATCGACATCGTGGCCATGGTGCTCGCAATGCCGCGGGCGCTGTTCCCGGAGGTCGGCGAGACGCGGTTCGGCGGCGTGGGTGCGGTCGCGTGGCTGTTCGCGGCGATCGCGATCGGGTCGGTGCTCGGCGGGCTCGCGTCCGGCTGGATCGGGCGGGTCCGCCGGCAGGGGCTGGCGCTGGTGGTCGCCGTCCTCGTCTGGGGCGTCGTGGTCGCCCTCGCCGGGCTGGCCGACTCGCTGTGGCTGGCGGTGGCGCTGCTGGCCGTCGCCGGCGCCGCGGACCTGGTCTCGGCCGTCTACCGGCAGACCATCCTGCAGACCCACGCCCCCGACGCGATGCGCGGGCGGATGCAGGGGGTGTTCATCGTGGTCGTCGCGGGAGGGCCGCGGCTGGGCGACCTGCGGGCCGGGGCGATGGCGGCCGGCTACGGCGTCACCGTCTCGTGGGTGGGCGGCGGCATCGCCTGCGTCCTCGTCGTGCTCGTGCTCGCGGCCGCGGCGCCCGCCTTGGTGCGCTACCGGCGGCCGGAGGGCTGATGGAGGAGGCAGCACTGCTGGCGGCGGCCTGTCCGGAGGTCGGGGCGCTCTCGGGCCGCGGGGCACCCGGGCGCGAGTCGGCGGTCATCGGCGGGCTGCGGTGCGTCCGGATGGGCCTGGACGAGCCGTGGGCCACCAGGGCCTACGCGATGGACCCGCCATCGGGTGCCGGGCTGGCCGAGGCCCTGTCCTGGCTGACCGAGCGCTCCCCGTCGTACCGCGTCGTGACGCGGGCGGAGCACGCGACCGCAGCGGTCTTCCATGGCGCCGGTCTGACGCCCGCGGACGAGCTGCCGGCGCTCGTGCTGGAGCGGGCGGTGGCGCCGGGGGCGGTGCCCGGGCTGGCGGTGCGACCGGCCCGCTCGCCCGGAGAGTTCCTCACCGCGTACGGCGCGGAGCTCGCGCCACTGGTGGTCGACGCCGACCTGGCCGATCCTGGCCAGGTGCACCTGGTCGGGCTGCTCGACGGTGACGTCGTCGGGTGCGCACGGGTCCGGCGCGCGGCCGGCACCGGCTACGTCTCGGCGGTGTCGGTGCTGCGCGCGGTCCGGCGGCGCGGCATCGGCGCGGTGCTCACCGAGATTGCCGGTCAGGCCGCGCTGGACCGCGGCTGGCGGCCGGTCTGGCTGCACGCGACGTCGGGGTCCGCGCCGCTGTACCGGCGGTTGGGCTACCGCCTGGTGGACGTCCACGTCGAGCTGGCGCCGTCCGGTCAGGCCGCCGCGAGGACCGCACGGACCTCACGGACCACGTCGTCGGCGCAGCCCCACGAGAGCGTGACGCCGGCGCCGCCGTGGCCGTAGCAGTGCACCACGTGACCGGCGTCGGTGCGCTGCGAGTCCAGCCGTACGGCGGGGCGAGCCGGTCGCAGCCCCACCCGGTGTCCCCGGACGCGCGCCCGGGCGATCTCGGGGACCAGCCGGGCCGCGCGGTCGATGATGGCGCGCGCCGTCTCCGGGTCGGGGTGGGGGTCGTAGACGTGCTCGAGCGCGGTGCCGCCCACGACGACGTCGCGCGACCGGGGGACGACGTAGGTGAGCTCGCGCTCGTCGGACTGCTCCAACAGCCACTCGGTCAGCCCGAACTGCTCCACCAGCACCACCTGCCCGCGCACCGGGTGGACGCTGGAGTCCGCCGCCAGGACCCGGGCGGCCAGCCCGGAGCAGTTGACCACGAGCCCCCGGTCGGGCAGCACCGGCAGCCAGGACCGGGTCAGGGTGCCGCCCAGCGCGTCCAGGCGCCCGACCAGCCAGGGCAGGTACACCGACATGTCGGCGACCGGTACCGGCAGCCGCCAGCCGCCCGCGAAGCCCTCGGGCGGGTCGGCCAGACGGTCGACCGTGGGGACCGCGTCCCGCCACCACGGCGGTGCCGCGGCGGCCGATCGCAGCAGCTCGGTGCCCCACCGGATGCTGACGCCGCACGTCGGCTCCTGCGCGGCCAGCCGGGCCAGCTCGGTGTAGGTGGCCGTCGACCAGGCGAGCACCTTATCGTGGGGGAGCGCCCGGTAGGGGTACCAGATCGCGGCGGCCACGGCTGACGTGGTCTCCGGCGGGAGGTCGCGGGCCAGCACGTGCGCGTCCAGTCCGGCCTCGCGCAGCCGGACGGCGCAGGACAGCCCCACGACCCCGGCTCCCACGACGATGACCCGCACCTGGTCAAGTGTGCCGCCTGGGTCCCGGCCGGGCACCTCCCGGAGCCCCGGGCCACGCAGTCGATGACGACCGGGACCGTGCCGGGTGAGGCATGCCGTCGGTTGGGACGTTCGGCGGCGACACGCCCACCCTCAGCCGGCGTGTCGTGGCGCAACGTCCCAACCGGTCCTAGAAGAGCCGCTGACTGGGGTCGTCCATGCCACGCAGCGCGTCGTAGTCCACGAGCTTCACCTCGATGCCGCGATCCTCGGCCAGCACGCGGGCCTGCGGCACGATCGACTGCGCGGCCAGCATCCCGCGCACGGGTGTGAGCAGAGGGTCGCGGTTGAGCAGCTCGAGGTAGCGCGTCAGCTGCTCCACGGCGTCGATGTTGGCCTTGCGCTTGATCTCCACGGCCACGTGCCTCGCCGAGGGCGGCTGCATCGCCCCGTCGATCTCGCCGCGCCGCTTGATCTCGATCGCGACGGTGGCCCCGTCGTCGTCACGGGCGAGGATGTCGACCGGACCGATGGCGGTGGGGAACTCGCGCCGCACCAGGCGCCAGCCGGCGCCGAGCGTCTCGATCTGCTCGGCGAGCAGGGCCTGCAGGTGGGCCTCGACGCCGTCCTTGACCAGGCCCGGGTCCTGCCCCAGGTGGTGCGAGGAGTCGTGTGTCACCTCCTCGACCGTGATGACCAGCCGCTCGCCGTCCTTGTTGGTCACCGTCCAGGTCCCCGCACCGTCACTGTCCTCGCCGATGTTTTCCCGGAGGGTGCACGGCGGGCTCATCCAGTTCAGCGGCTTGTATGCCCGGTCGTCGGCGTGGATCGACACCGACCCGTCGGCCTTGACCAGGATCAGCCGGGTCGCACTCGGGAGGTGGGCGGTGAGGCGGCCGACATAGTCGACCGTGCACCGCGCGATGACCAGCCGCACGGTCGGTCACGCTAGCGGACGTCGCGCACCGGATCGGGCGGGGGAACGGCCTCGACGCCCAGCACACGCAGGACCCGCAGCACACCGCGCCGGCAGTGCCGCAGCTCGAGGTGCCCACCCCGGCGGACGAGCAGCGCGCGGGCGAGCAGGACGGGCGACAGGCCCGAGGCGTCGGCGAACCTGACGCCGCTCATGTCGATGACCAGGACAGTGCACGGCGGCTTGCGTCGCGGCGCCAGCACCTGGTCGACGACCGTCTGGAGCAACGGCGAGGTCGTGACGTCGAGCTCGCCGTCGAGGTGGACCCCGACCGTGGCTCCGTCGGTCCGTACGTCGACGTCCAGCGTTGCCTGCGCGTTCCGCAACTCCGCGGGCCTCCTCGGTCGGATCCCCCTGTGCCTGCCGGTGGCACCCCCCGAGCGGTCCCGCCTGCCCCGACACCTGGGAGACTTCCCGGGAAGCAGGCCCACGGTAACGGTCGAGGAGCGGAGCAGCCGAGATGGCCCGGGAGATCACCAAGGTCGGCGTCGTCGGCCTGGGCACCATGGGTGCCGGCATCGTCGAGGTCTTCGCGCGCGAGGGGATTGCGGTCGTGGGCATCGAGCCCACTGAGGAGTCGTTGGAGCGGGGCCGCGGCCACCTGCGCCACTCGACCGACCGGGCGGTGAAGCGGGGCAAGCTCAGCGAGGAGGCCCGCGACGAGCTGGTCGGGCGCGTGACGTTCACGACGTCGATGGAGGATCTCGCCGACGCCGACCTGGTCGTCGAGGCGGTGCCGGAGCGACTCGACCTCAAGCAGGAGGTGTTCGCCGGCCTGGACAAGATCTGCCGCCCGGACACGATCCTCGCGACCAACACCTCATCGCTGTCGGTGACCGAGATCTCGGTCGCGACCAGCCGGCCGTCCAAGGTCATCGGGATGCACTTCTTCAACCCGGCGCCCGTGCTCAAGCTCGTCGAGGTCGTGCGCACCGTGGTGACCGAACCAGAGGTCGTCCAGGACATCCAGGCGCTGGCCGGCCGGCTCGGCAAGGTGCCGGTGGTGATCGGCGACAAGGCCGGGTTCATCGCCAACGCGCTGCTGTTCGGCTACCTCAACCACGCGGTGTCGATGTACGAGGGGCGCTACGCGACGCGGGAGGACATCGACGCGGCGATGCGGCTGGGCTGCGGCTACCCGATGGGTCCGCTCGCGCTGCTCGACCTGATCGGGCTCGACACGGCGTACGAGATCCTCGACACGATGTACAAGCAGGGCCGGGACCGCCTGCACGCGCCGGCGCCGATCCTCAAGCAGATGGTCACGGCAGGACTGCGCGGGCGCAAGACCGGACGCGGGTTCTACACCTACGAGGCGCCGGACTCGCCGGTCGTCGTCGACGACGAGCTGACCCCGGTCGCGGGCCACCACGCCGCGAATGCGCGCGTGGTCGAGAAGGTCGGCGTCGTCGGCTCGGGCACGATGGCGACAGGCATCGTCGAGGTGCTGGCGAAGGCCGGCTACGACGTTCTCTATGTGGCGCGGGGCGACGAGAAGGTGGCCCGGGTCCGGGCGGCCCTGGAGCGCTCGCTGGACAAGGCGGTCCTGCGCGGCAAGCTCGAGCAGGCCGACCGCGACGCCGCCCTCGCGCGGGTGCACGGCACGGCCAGGCTGGACGACCTCGCCGACCGCGACCTGGTGGTCGAGGCGGTCGTCGAGGAGCTCAGCGTCAAGCAGGCGCTGTTCGCGACGTTCGACGAGATCTGCAAGCCCGACGCGGTGCTGGCAACGACCACGTCGAGCCTGCCGGTCATCGACCTCGCCTCCGTGACCGGCCGGCCGGCCGACGTGGTAGGTCTGCACTTCTTCAACCCCGCACAGGTGATGCAGCTCGTCGAGGTCGTCCGCACGGTCTCGACCGCCGACGATGTCGCGGCGACGGCGAAGGCGGTCGCGGAGAAGGCCGGCAAGCACGCCGTCGAGTGCGGCGACCGTGCCGGGTTCATCGTCAACGCGCTGCTGTTCCCCTACCTCAACGACGCGGTCAAGATGCTGCAGGCGCACTACGCGACGGTCGAGGACATCGACAACGCCATGATCGTGGGCTGCGGCTACCCGCTCGGGCCGTTCGACCTCCTCGACGTGGTCGGCCTCGATGTGGCGCATGCCATCCAGCGCACGCTGTACCTCGAGTTCCGCGAGCCCGGGTTCGCCCCGGCGCCGCTGCTCGACCAGCTGGTGACGGCAGGCTATCTCGGGCGCAAGACCGGTCGTGGGTTCCGCGACTACAGCCAGCGCTGAGCCGTGGGCGCGTGGGTGGTGCGCCACGTCACCGGTGCCGCAGCGCAGCGGACCTACCGGTGTCCCGGCTGCGACCAGGAGATCCTTCCAGGCACGCCGCACGTCGTCGCGTGGCCCGAGGAGCGCTCTGGCATCGAGGACAGGCGGCACTGGCACACGGCGTGCTGGGGTGCCCGCGACCGTCGCGGACCACGCACCCTGCGCGGGCGCGATGCGCCGAGGTACTGACCGGTGAGCGGCACGTTCCACCGCGACGCGATTCGGGCCGGTACGGTGCTGCCCGCCCGCCGGACCGCGGTCGAGCTGCACACGGCCGACGGGCTGCGGCTGGTGGGTGAGCTCGCCGTTCCCGAGGACCGCCCGCCGGTTGCCACGCTCGTGACGCTGCACCCGCTGCCCACCCACGGCGGCTTCATGGACAGCCACGTCATCCGCAAGGCGTCCTACCGGCTGCCTGCGCTGGCAGGGATCGCGGTGCTGCGGTTCAACACCCGCGGAACGTCCTCGCCGCAGGGCACCAGCGAGGGGGAGTTCGACAACGCGGTGGGCGAGCGGTACGACGTGGCCGCCGCGATCGAGTACGCCGAGTTCCACGAGGACCCGCCGCTGCCGAACCGCTGGCTGCTCGGCTGGTCCTTCGGCACCGACCTCGCGCTGATGCACGGCCTCGACCCGTCCGTCACCGGCGCGATACTGCTCTCGCCGCCGCTGCGGTTCGCCGGGGACGGGCACCTCGACGCCTGGTCCGCGTCGGGCAAGCCGGTCCTCGCCCTGGTGCCCGAGCTGGACGACTACCTGCGCCCGCCGGAGGCCAGGGAGCGGTTCGCCCGCATCGAGCAGGCGCAGGTTGTCGGGGTCGATGGAGCCAAGCACCTCTGGGTGGGTGAGCCGGCCGTGCGCCGGGCCCTCGACGAGATCGTCGCGAGGGTCGCGCCGACGGCTGCCCCGCTGCCGACGACGTGGGACGGCCCGGCCGCCACAGCGACCGGGTGACAACCGCTGCGGCTACCGTGCTGGCATGGCGCCGGTCGACCTGCACGTGCAAGAAGCCGGGTCGGGGACGCCCCTGGTGCTGCTCCACGCCTTCCCGCTCTCGTCGGCG
>JBOGDY010000039.1:0-12469 GCA_050742955.1 Actinomycetes bacterium
GGTGTGCCGGACGACCACCTCGGCGGGCGACATCCCCCACCGCCGGGCCACCTCGTGGAGATCCGGGCCCTGGTACCGGACCGGCAGCTCCACCAGCCCGCCGTCCGCGGCCGGCCGGGGAGGCGGCGCCGGCCAGCCACGCAGCAGGTCGGCGACACCGGCCGGGTCGCCGACGCCGTCGAGCAGGACCGTGCGGGCCGCGGGCACGACATCGGTGACGGCGGGCAGGTCACCGGTCGCGATCCGGCGGAGGATCTCGGCGTACCAGGCCTGTGCCTCGGTGAGGTCGGCCAGCTCGAGCAGCAGGGCCGCGGACCCGGCCCGCATGATCCGCACGCCGTCACGCTACCGATCCCGTCCCGCCCCGGTCGCGTGCGAGGATCGGGGCATGGACGAGCACCGCCCCCGTCGGCCGGCCCTCTTGGGCAAGGCCGCGCTGGAGACCTTCGGCGGTGCGCCGGACCCGGCCGAGCTCGCGGAGGCGGCGCACGCCTCCGCGACAGCGCTGGTCGACGCCGGGCGACGGGCCAGCGACGACCAGGTCACCGACCGGCTGGTGCGCCTGGTCGACGACCATGGGCTGGAGACCGTGGCCGAGCTGTGGTCCGACCGACCGGCCCGGTCGCTGCCCGGCGCGCTGTGGCGGCTCTACGCGCTGCGCGAGTGGGTCCGGTGCAACCCGGCCGAGGCCAGCGCGGACTTCGGCGCCGGCTGCCACGTCGCGCAGGTGTCCCACGTGGTGGCCGGGGCCGCCGAGCCGCCGACGCCGGAGGCGCTGCGTGACCTGACCGACGCGATCCTCGGAGGCGTCTTCCGCGGCGACCTGGCGGTCGCCCTGGAGCGGGCCGGAGCGTTCTGCCGGGTGGCCTCGGCCGGGCGCGCGCACCGGGCCGACGACGCCGAGGCCTCCGACCCGGAGACAGCGAGCGCCCTGACCCGCGCCTCGGCGAACATCGCCCGCACGGCGGAGGACCTGGAGGCCGCCGCCGGGCTCTGGCGCTCCCACGACCTGGTGTGAGCCGCGGGTCCGTCCGCCCGGACGCGGGCAGGAACGCCGCGGGGTCGGCAAGGACATGACATCCGGCGCCGACGTTTGGCAGACTCGTGTCGGGTCCCCTCGCGGGGGCCCTCGAGGGTGCCGGGTCGCGGTAGCCCCGGGTCCCATTTGAAGCCGCTTCGAGCGGCCTTGCGCCGTGAGGCGCTCCCGGGCCCGGCACCCGTCAAACGTCCTGGGCGGCCGAGGATCGGTTGGTCACCCGTCCGGATGGTCGCGGCGGGGCTGATCCGCCAGGAAGCGTTCCAGCTCGGCGCCGAGCTCGTCGGCGGTCGGAAAGCCGCTGCGTCCGGCGAGCAGGTCGCTGCGGTCCCGCGAGCCCATGTAGGCGTCGTACTGCTGCTCGAGCGCCTGCACGACGGCGGCCACCTCGGCGGACTCGGCGACCTGCTCGTCGAGCTGGGCCCGGGTCTGCTCGGCGGCGGTCCGCAGGCCGGCCACCGGCAACGTGAGGCCGGTGGCCCGTGCGACCTGCTCGACCAGGACGGCGGCTGCGTCCGGGTACTCGGCCTGGGCCAGGTAGTGCGGCACGTGGACCGCGAACCCCATCGCGTCGTGGCCGGCCTTCCCCAGGCGGTACTCCAGCAGGTTGCCGACGCCGCCCGGCACCTGCACGGTGCCCACCCATGACTCGTGCCCGGCCACCAGGTCCTTGCGGGTCGCGTGCGCCGTGACGCCGGTCGGCCGGGTGTGCGGGACTCCCATGGGGATGCCGTGGACGCCGACGGTGAGCCGCACGTCGAACCGCTCCACCAACGAGCGGACGGCGGCGAGGAACCGCTCCCACTGCACGTCCGGCTCGGCGCCCTCGAGCAGCATGAACGGGGTCCCCGACATGTCACGGGCGTGGTGCAGCGTCAGGCCCGGCTCGTCGTAGGACTCCCAGTGGTCCTCGGCGAAGACCATCGGCGGGCGGCGGGACCGGTAGTCGAGCAGCTGGTCGACGTCGAACGCCGCCACCGGCGTGTGCTCGAGCTCGCCGAGCAGGGTGCTGCGGAACAACGCCCCGGCGGAACCCGCGTCGATGAAGCCGCTCAGGACGTGCACGAGGACCGGGCGTTCGAGCTGCGGCACGTCGGCGGCGAACCGGTACAGCGCATCAGGGTCGAGCACGTCGGGAAGGCCCTCTCTAGTCGGGCGAGGGGTGCTCGGCCAGCTGGGCGAGGTAGAGCGCCTCGCCGAGGCGTTCTATCAGCTCGAGCTGGGTCTCGAGGTAGTCGATGTGGTGCTCTTCGTCCTCGAGGATGGCCTCGAAGAGCCGCGCCGAGGTGATGTCGCCGACCTTGCGCATGTGCTCGACGCCCTCGCGCAGCCGTTTCACGGCGGCCGCCTCGATCGCCATGTCGGCCTTGAACTGTTCGGGGACGGTCTGACCGATGGTGAGCGGCAGGATCCGCTGGTAGTTGGGCAGCCCCTCCAGGAACAGGATCCGGTCGGTGAGGGCCTCGGCGTGACGCATCTCGTCGATCGACTCGCCGCGGGTGTACGCCGCCAGCTTGGTCAGCCCCCGGTTCTCCTGCATCTTCGCGTGCAGGAAGTACTGGTTGATGGCGGTGAGCTCTGCCGTGAGCTGCTCGTTGAGAAAGCCGATGACCTTCTTGTCGCCCTTCACCGCGCTCCTCGGGTCTGATGGTGCGTGCTGGGAGGCCCAGCCTGTCAGACGGCCGCGCGCAACGGGACCCGCCCGTGCTCGGGGTCGGCCACCAGGAGCCTCTCGCAGATGCGGTCGAGGCAGGAGCCGCAGCCGGTGCCGGCCCCGGTGCGCTCGCCGACCTCGGCCTCGGAGCACGCGCCGTCGGCGATGACGTCCTCGACCTCGGTCTCGGTGACCGCGTGGCAGATGCAGACGTACACGACAGCTCCCGGCGAATAGGTAAGGCTTACCTTACTTGATCGTAGCGGAGGGCCAACCCGACGCCCCGCCTGTGCTCTGCCACGAGATACGGGGCAGAGCACAGGCGGACGGCGGTGGGTCGGCGGCCTCAGCGGACGCGGGGCTCACGCAGGTGGATCTCGGACTCCTGCTTGTGGCAGCGCTCGTCATGCCCGATCTGACGCAACAGGTCGGCGACCGAGGCGAACGTGCCGTACTCCGCGCAGACCACCGAGTCGTACGGCGTGGTCTCGAACTGCGGGTTCTCCCGCACCAGCTCGGCGTACTCGTGCTCGGCGTGGTCCTCGAAGTCCGCGTTGAGCCGGTGGCTCCAGGTGGGCTTGACGGCGTACATGAGCCAGCAGAAGGTCCAGTAGCCGAAGGCCATCAGCTTGGGCAGCACCTTGAAACGGAGCCGGCCCTCCTTCTCGCCGGACTGCGCGACCAGCTCGGCCAGGATCAGCATGTGCCACTGCTCGTTGTCCTGCTGGGCGCGGAACTCGAGCGCACGCTCCCAGATCCGCCGGGCCAGGCCCGGGCTGCGGTGGTTGCGGCTGATCCGCTTGTACGACGCGGTCTCCCAGGCCTGGTAGGGCACCCGGGCGACGACCTCGAGGACGTGGAACTTCTTCAGCGTCCGCTTCCTGCCGTAGATCAGGTCCATCTGGAGGAACATCGCCTTTGCCGCGAGGCTGTAGCGGCGACGAGGTGCGGACAGGGTCTCCGCGTGCGCGCGGAGCAGCTCGTCGTGAGACAGCTTGGGCGGGTCGCCGTGCGTCCTGGCGGCGGCGGTGGTCGGGTGGCTCGGCGTGTCGAGCAGCAGCGTCATGGCGGTCTCTCCGTCGGTCTCGTGGCCAAGGTGGCGTAGACACGAGAGCCGTCCGACGGTGCCGGTGATACGTCGGTGCTCCCGGCTAGCTGGTGGCCGCGTCGCTGCCGAGGGTGACCTGGGCAGTCCGGCTCTCGCCGTCCCGGTCGAAGGTGAGGCTGACCCGGTCGCCGACCCGGTGCGAGCGGATCGCGGCGATCAGCGCGTCGGCGCCGTCCACGCCGCGGCCGTCGACCTCGGTGACCACGTCACCCACCCGCAGCCCGCCCTTCGCGGCTGCGCTGCCCGGCTGGACGACTGCCACACCGGCACCGTCCGCACTTCCGGTCGAGCCGGGCACGTCCTGGACGCTGACCCCGAGCTGCGCGTGGACGGCGGTCCCGGAGTCGGTGAGCTGCTTCGCGATGCCCTTCGCCTGGTTGATCGGGATGGCGAAGCCGAGCCCGATGGAGCCCGCCTGGCCGCCGGCCGAGCCGCCGAGGCTGGCAATCGCGGTGTTGATGCCGATGACCTGGCCCGCCATGTTCACCAGCGCTCCACCGGAGTTGCCCGGGTTGATGGCGGCGTCGGTCTGGATCGCGTCGATGACGGTGCTGCGGTCCTCGCCGGTCGCGCCGGCGCCGCCGGTGCGGACCGGCCGGTCCAGTGCGCTGATGATGCCGCTGGTCACGGTGCCCTGCAGGCCCAGCGGTGACCCGATGGCCACGACCTGCTCCCCGGGGTCGAGGCGGGCGGAGTCGCCCAGCTCGGCGGGCACCAACCCGCTGACCCCCTCGGCCCGGACCACGGCCAGGTCGGTCACCGGGTCGCGGCCGACGATGGTGCCCGCTGCCGTCTCGCCGTCGGTGAAGGTGACGGTGATCCGCCCGCCTTGCGACGCGGCGGCCACCACATGGTTGTTGGTGAGGATCAACCCGTCCGAGCTGAGGACGACGCCGGTGCCCTCGCCGCCGCCGCCCGCGGTCTGCACCGCGATCGAGACGACGCTGGGCAGCACCGCCGACGCGACCTTCTCGATCGAGCCGGCCGGCGCGTCGGAGCCGGCCTTTGCCGGGGTGTCGAGGGCGTTGACCGCAGCCGGGCGGTCGTTGCCGGTCTGGTCCGTGGCGGCGGTGACCGCGGCTCCGACGCCGCCACCGAGCAGACCGGCGGCCAGAGCCACGGCGACGAGCATGGCGACGCCGCGGCGACGTGGCTCGTCACCACCGCTGGGGGGAGGGGTCGGTGGCTGCCACGGATCCCGGGGGCGGGTGTCGCCGGACGGGGCGGGTGCGGGGTAGGGGGGCAGCTGGCTGGTGGTCTCGGTCATGTCGACGAGCCTGGGCCAGGACCCTGAGACGGCCCTGAGAGTCAGCCAAGAGCACGCGAAGAAGCCGTCGGGAGGCGCGCGGTCATCGTCGTACCGCCGTGGGACCCGCGACCCGCCTCGACCGACCCCCCGTGCCGCTGCACCGCCTGGCGGGCGATGGCCAGGCCGAGCCCCGAGCCGGGCAGCGCCCGGGCCGCCGACGACCGGTAGAAGCGGTCGAAGACGTGGGGGAGGTCCTCGTCGCTGATGCCGGGGCCCTCGTCGGACACGGTGAGCACGCCGTCGTGCAGCGTCGTCGTGACCGTGCCGCCGGCGGGGCTCCACTTGGCGGCGTTGTCCAGGAGGTTGGTCACCGCCCGCTCCAGGGATGCGGCGTCGCCGTCAAGGACCCACGGGTCGCACGTCGTAGCGAACCGGACCCCGGGTGCGCGCCGGGCCACCCGCTCGACGGCGCGGGCCACCACGTCGGCCAGCTCGACCGGTTCGGTCGGCGGCGCCGGCGCGTCGTCGCGGGCCAGCTCGACCAGGTCGCCCACGAGGTCACTCAGCTCACCCACCTGGGCCCGAACATCGTCCAGGAGCTCGCGCCGGTCGGCGTCGGAGAGCCCTTCCCGCTGCTGGCTCTGGGCGAGCAGGTCGAGGTTGGTCCGCAGACTGGTGAGCGGGGTGCGCAGCTCGTGCCCGGCGTCGGCGACGAGCGTGCGCTGACGGTCGCGGGAGGCGGCGAGGGCGGCCAGCATCGCGTTGAACGACCAGGTCAGGCGCGCCAGCTCGTCGCTGCCCCCAACCTCGATCGGCTCCAGCCGCCCGGTCTCGGCGACCCGCTCGGCTGCTGCCGTCAGCTCCTGGACGGGTCGCAGCCCGGTGCGGGCGATCACCAGGCCGGCGTAGGCGGCCAGCGCCACCCCCGTTCCGCCGACCAGCAGCAGCACCAGGCCGAGCCGGTCGAGGGTCTGGTCGGTCTCGGCCGTCGACTGGGCCAGCACCAGCGCGGTGCCGCTGCGGGTCGGCACCGCCACGACACGGTAGGAGGCGCCGCCGACCGATCCGGTCCGGACCGACTCGGCGAGCGTCCCGCGGGCCACTGCCAGCTCCGGGTCCCCCAGCGGCGGCGCGTCCAGGGCGGCCCGCGCCGCCGACGCGTTGCCGGCAGAGTCGAGGATGGCGATGCGCAGGTCGGCCGCGCCCAGAGCGGCGGAGGGGATCTGCGCGAGAACGCCCGGGTCTCCCAGGGTGGAGACGGCCGCGTGCGCGCGCGCCAGCAGAGCCTCGTCCCGCTGCTGCTGCAGCTGGTCTCGGACCGTGGCGTAGGCCGCCGCCGAGGTGATTGCCACGGCGAGCCCGACGCCCAGGGCGGCGAGCACGCCGACGCGGGTGCGCAGCGGCAGGCGCCCGAACGCCGAACGGGCCCGTCCCACTGCCGTGGACTGCGGGTCCGGACCGGTCACGGAGGCGTCTCCCGGAGGCTGTAGCCGATCCCACGGACCGTGTGCAGCAGCCGCGGCTCGCCGTCGGCCTCGGTCTTGCGGCGCAGGTAGCCGACGTAGACCTCGAGCGAGTTCGCCGTGGTGGGGAAGTCGTAGCCCCAGACCTGCTCGAGGATGAGGTCGCGGCCCAGGACCTGACGGGGGTGGCGCAGGAACAGCTCGAGCAGGGCGAACTCGGTGCGGGTCAGCCGGATGCTGCGCTCGCCGCGGGTCACCTCGCGGGTGGCCTGGTCCAGCCTCAGGTCGGCGAAGGCCAGCGCGTCGTCCGCGTCCGAGGGGGCCTGCGAGCGACGCAGCAGCGCCCGCAGCCGGGCCAGCAGCTCCTCGAGCGCGAACGGCTTGACCAGGTAGTCGTCGGCACCGGCGTCCAGGCCGGCGACCCGGTCCGCCACCGAGTCGCGCGCGGTCAGCACCAGGACGGGTACGTCGTCGCCGTCGGCCCGCAGTCGCCGGCACGTCTCCAGGCCGCCGACCCGCGGCATCATCACGTCCAGGACGAGTGCGTCCGGCCGGGCCTGCGCGAGGCGCTCGAGCGCCTCGGCGCCGTCCGAGGCGAGGTCGACCTCGTAGCCGTTGAACGCAAGTGACCGGCGCAGCGACTCGCGCACCGCCCGGTCGTCGTCGACCACCAGGATCCGCATGGCTGCCATCCTGCCGCCCCGGGCTGAGGCGCGCCTGAGAGCCGGCCGCGCCGCTCGCCGCGAGGACCGGGCCCTCTGGTGGGACATCCGCGGCGACCCGCTTGCGGCCGAGCACTCTCCGCTGCGCCTTGGCCCGCCGCCGAGTTGGGACGTTGCGCCGGCGACACGCCGAGGGCCTGCGGCGTGTCGCCGCGCAACGTCCCAAGCCGTCGGGGATCCCGGCGGGGTGGGGTGCCGGGCGGATGGCATAAATCTGGACAAAAGGTTTACAAGCCGCACATCGGGTGGAACCATCGCCACAGTGAAAGCGCTTACACGACGCCGTCCCGCCGGCGAGCCGACCATCTACCAGGTCGCCCGCCGCGCCGACGTGTCCATCGCCACCGTGTCGCGGGTGCTGCGGGGCACCGCGCCGGTCGCCGACCCGACCCGGGCGCGCGTCCTCGCCGCAGTCGAGGCGCTGCAGTTCACCCCCAGCCGGTCGGCCCGGTCCCTGGCCGAAGGCCAGCACGCCGCGAACGGCATCGTGTTCCCCGACCTGTCCGGCCCCTACTTCGCCGAGGTCGTCCTCGGCTACGAGGAGGTCGCCGCCGAGCTCGGGCGCAGCGTGCTGATCCTGTCCACGCACGGGCGGCAGGCCGCCCGCGAGATGGTGCACGACCTGGCCGCCCGCGTCGACGGGATGGTGGTGCTCGGGCGCACCGTCGGCGACGACGTCCTCGCCGAGCTGGTCGGCAAGCGGCTGCCGCTGGTGGTGCTCGCCCGAGACCCGGTCGACGGGGCCGACGCGGTCAACGCCGAGAACGAGGCGACCGCGCGCGAGCTCACCACCCACCTCGCCGCCGACCACGGCTACCGCACCTTCGCGTTCCTCGGTGACGCCACGATCTCCACCGACACCTCACGCCGGTGGACGGCCTTCAGCGGTGCGCTGCGCGAGCACGGCGTGCCGGCACCCCGGCGGCCGGTGAGCTGCCGGTTCGACGAGGCCGGTGGCCACGCCGCAGCCATCCGGCTGCTCGCCGAACGGCCCCCGCGGGCGCTGGTGTGCGCCAACGACGAGATCGCGCTCGGCGCCATCAGCGCGGCCGAGGAGCTCGGTCTGCGGGTGCCCGACGACGTGGCCGTCACCGGGTGGGACGACGTCATGGCCGCCCGCCACGCGCGCCCGGGGCTGACCACCGTTCGACAGCCCATGCGCCACCTCGGCGCGCGGGCCGCCCTCCGGCTGCACGAGCGGCTCGGGGGAGACACAAGCGACCCACGGCATGAGGTGCTACCCACGCAGCTCGTCGTACGTGCCAGCTGTGGGCACCACCACAAGGAGGACCGATGAAGGCACCGAAGGCCCGCTGGCGGGCCGCCACGGCGGTCGCGCTCGCGGCCGGCCTGGCACTGACCGGGTGTGGACGCGACGAAGGCGGCACTTCTGAGAGCACCGAGGCGAAGGCCGTCGGGGAGGGCAAGGCCAAGGGCGACATCAGCGTCTGGGCCTTGGGCGCCGAGGGCGAGAAGCTCGGCGAGATCGCCAAGGACTTCGAGGCCGAGAACCCGGACGCGAAGGTGAAGGTCACCGTCATCCCCTTCGACGCCGCGCACGACAAGATCGCGACGGCCATCGCCGGCAACCAGACACCCGACGTGACACTCGCGGGCACCACCTGGGTTTCGGAGTTCGCCGCCTCCGGTGCGCTCGACCCGACCCCGACGGACCTGATCGACCAGGACTCGTTCTTCGAGGGCTCGTGGGACACCACCGTCGTCGACGGCACCTCCGTCGGCGTGCCCTGGTACGTCGAGACCCGCCTCGTCTACTACCGCAAGGACCTCGCCGCGAAGGCCGGCGTCACGCCGAAGGACGACTGGAACTGGGACGAGTTCAAGGCCTTCACCAAGGCGATGCAGGACAAGGCCGGCGCCAAGTGGGGCATCTCCCTGCAGCCGGGCAAGCAGGGCTCCTGGCAGACCTACATGCCCTTCGCCTGGCAGCAGGGCGCTGAGCTGACGACCGGGGAGGAGTTCGACTTCGACTCGGAGCCGATGACGAAGGCGCTGGACTTCTACGCGTCGTTCTTCCAGGAGAAGATCTCGCCGACCGACCTGGACCCAGCGGCCGGCGAGCTGGAGACCGGCTTCATCAACGGCCAGATCGGTTCCTTCGTCTCCGGGCCGTGGCACATCGGCATCCTGGGTGACCAGGGCGGTGCCGGCTTCGAGGACAAGTGGGCCGTGGCCCAGATGCCCACCGAGGAGTCGGGCACGTCATTCACCGGTGGCGGCGACCTGGTCGTGTTCAAGGACGCCAAGAACCGGGACGGCGCGTGGAAGTTCGTCGACTTCCTCACCCAGGAGCCGCAGCAGCAGAAGCTCTACGAGCTGGTCGGCAGCCTGCCGGCGGTGAAGAGCGCCTGGGAGACCGGCAAGCTGGCCGAGGACCCGCTGCTGACCCAGTTCGGTGACCAGCTCGAGGACGCCAAGTCGGCCCCCGCGATCGCGACCTGGGAGCAGGTGGCCGCGCCGCTGGACGACGCCGTGGAGCGGGTGTCGCTCGGCACCGAGGAGTCGGCGACGGCGCTCAAGACCGCCGAGTCGAAGGCCAACGCGATCGGCTTCGGCGGCTGACATGGCCACGGTGACGGCGGGCGGCCCTCCCGCGACCCGCCGGCGGACCTCTCCGGTCCGCCGGCGGGAGGTGGTGGCGGCCTACCTGTTCGCGCTGCCGTTCTTCGGTCTCTTCCTGGCGTTCACCCTCGGCCCGTTTCTCGCGTCGTTCGCCATGAGCTTCACCGACCTGCGCAGCGCCGACGTGCGCAACCCGCTGGCCGTCGACCCGGCAGGTCTGGACAACTACGCCAAGCTGCTCGAGGACGACACGTTCCACCAGGCGGCGCTGAACACCGCGTACTTCGTCGGGGTCTGTGTCCCGTTGACCATGGTGCTGGCGCTCGCGGTAGCGGTCGCTCTCAACACCGGCATCACCCGGTTCCGGGCCGCGTTCCGGGTCGGCTACTTCCTGCCGGTGGTGACCAGCATCGTCGCCATCGCGGTCGTCTGGCGCTTCCTGCTCCAGCCCGAGACGGGCCTGGTGAACACCCTGCTCGGCTACGTCGGTATCGACGGGCCCTCGTGGCTGGCCAGCACCACGTGGGCGATGCCGTCGCTGATCGCCATGTCCGCCTGGCGGAACATGGGCCTGCTGGTCATCATCTTCCTGGCCGGCCTGCAGGTGGTGCCCAAGGAGCTGCACGAGGCGGCCGCGCTCGACGGCGCCGGTGCCTGGGGGCGGTTCCGTCACGTCACGCTGCCGCTGATGCGCCCGACCCTGCTGTTCGGGGCCGTCTACACCGGCATCGGCTACCTGCAGTTCTTCGAGGAGCCCTTCGTGATGACCCGCGGCGGGCCGCTCGACAAGACCCTGTCGGTCGCCTACTACACCTACAGCCAGTTCGGCTTCGGAAACTACAGCTACGCAGCCGCAATGTCCTACGTGCTCTTCGTCGTGATCGCGGTCTTCAGCCTCGTGCAGTTCCGAGTGCTCGGCTCGAAGGACTGAGGAGGCCCTGATGACGACATCCACCCGAGCCGGCATCCCGGGCGCTGTCGCGCCGGCCGAGGCGCCGACGCCGCGCCCGGTCCGCGGCCGCAGCCACTCCGTCGGCGACCCGCACGCCCAGCCGTGGATCTACGTGGTGCTGGCGGGTGGCCTGCTGCTGCTGGTGGGCCCGTTCCTCTGGATGCTGCTCGGTTCCTTCCGGCCCGACCGCGAGCTGAAGCAGGCCCCGCTCTCCTGGCTGCCCCAGACGTGGACCCTGGAGAACTACCGGACACTCTTCGACCGGCTGGACTTCCCGACGTTCTTCTTCAACAGCGCCGTGGTGTCGCTGAGCATCACCGTCGGCAACCTGGTGTTCTGCTCCATGCTTGCCTACGCCTTCGCGAAGCTCGACTTCCCGGGCAAGCGGGCGATGTTCGTCGTGGTGCTCGCCACCCTGATGGTGCCGGGTGTGGTCCTGTTCGTGCCCCTGTTCGTGCTCGTGAGCAACCTGGGGATGACCAACTCGTTCGCCGGGCTGATCTTCCCGTTCCTGGCCCAGCCGGTGGGCGTCTTCCTGATGCGGCAGTTCATGCTGAGCCTTCCGGACGAGCTGATCCAGGCGGCCCGGGTCGACGGCGCGGGCGAGTTCCGCATCTTCCGCAGCGTCATCATGCCGCTGTGCAAGCCGGCGCTGGCGACGCTCGGGATCCTGACGTTCCTCATGCAGTGGAACAACTTCCTGTGGCCCCTGGTGGTGGCCCAGAGCGAGGACAAGTACACGCTGCCGGTCGCGCTGGCGATCTACTCGATCGGCGAGAACGAGAGCAACTACGGCCTGCTGATGGCCGGCTCCGTCGTGATCATCCTTCCCGTCCTGGCCGTCTTTCTCGTGATGCAGCGCCACTTCGTGCGCGGCATCGCGATGACCGGCATCAAGTGACACCCAACAACCGGGAGCCGAACCCATGAAGCGAACCCTGCGAGTCGTCGCGACCCTCACCGGCGCTGCGACCGCCGCCGTCCTGGTCCTGCCGGCCGGCAGCCCGGCGCAGGCGGCCACCCCCGAGGAGACGCTGCGCACCTACGCCGCGGACACCTGGCGGTCCATGGCGGCCATGGTCGACCCCGCGACCGGGCTGGTGTCCGACAACGTCGGCGGTGACCTGTCCGCGGCCGACCGCGCTGCCTACACCTCACCGACCAACATCGGCGCCTACATGTGGAGTGCCATTGCGGCCCGTGAGATCGGGCTGATCTCCGCGACCGAGACCCGGGAGCGCATCGCGCAGACACTGGAGACCCTGCCGACGCTGGAGATCCACCAGCCTTCGGGGATGTTCTACAACTGGTACGACCCGGCCACCGGAGAGAAGCTCACCACCTGGCCGGCCGACGGCAGCGCCGTCCACCCGTTCCTGTCCAGCGTCGACAACGGGTGGCTCGCC
The DNA here is from genome assembly GCA_050742955.1 of Actinomycetes bacterium. Taxonomy (GTDB): domain Bacteria; phylum Actinomycetota; class Actinomycetes; order JACCUZ01; family JACCUZ01; genus CAWIXB01. Next base: position 12,174 of record JBOGDY010000039.1, read on the forward strand.
ACCGCGCTCGTACTGGTGAAGCGAGAGGTACCCGAACTGGCCACGCAGGCCCAGGCGGTGCTCGGTCCGATGGACTTCGGCTACTACTACAACCCGGCGGAGAACCAGATCCGTGGGGGGTTCTGGGTCGACCCACCGCCCGGCTGCTCCGTCACCGACAACTACCGAGGCGACGCCGACGTCTACTACACCTGCCACCACTACGGCGCCTTCAACACCGAGCCGCGGATGGCGAGCTACCTCGGCATCGCGTTCGGTCAGATCCCGCAGAAGCACTACTTCGGCACCTTCCGCAC
>JBOGDY010000040.1:0-12446 GCA_050742955.1 Actinomycetes bacterium
ATGTGAATGTCCCCGCGGGGCCCAGCTCCCGCAGTCCGGATCCATCGGTGCGGATCGTGACGATCTGGGCGGGCCTGCCCGTGGTGAACGCGATCTGGGTCCGGTCCGGCGAGAGGCTTAGACCGTCGGCGTCGTCGGGTAGCCCGCGGATGCGCCGAACGGTCCTCCCCTCGAGGTCCACGACTGCCACGTTCTCAGCCCGGGGCCCGAGCGAGGCCGTTCCCCTCTCCGGCGGGGACGGGCTGGTGTCCGCCGGGGCAGGTGCGGGCCGGGCATCGGTCTGGCCGTTCCACAGCACCACGCCGACCGCGCCAGCAGTGATGGCCGCCAGGCCCGCAGCGGCCACGGCGACTCGACGACGGCGCAGCCGGCTGGAGCGGTTGAGCTCGCGCTGCAGGCGACCGGATGCGGTGAGGGTGTCGATCTGCATGGCGTCTGCCTCCTCTTGGAGGAGGGCGCGCAGGGTGCGGCCAAGCTCGTCGTGCCGGCTGGTCATCGGGACACCTCCAGCGCCCGGCCCAGTGCGGCGATGCCGCGCGAGGCGTGGGTCTTGACCGAGCCCGGGCTGATCCGGAGCTCGTCGGCGATCTCCGCTTCCGACAGATCGAGGAAGTAGCGCATGACCAGCACCTGTCGTTGCCGCACCGGCAGTGCCCGCAACAGCTGCATCACCGCCGTGCGGTCAGTCCCCTGCATTGCGAGGTCCTCGCCGGTCGCTGGTTCGGCCGGGAGGACGCTCTCGTGCAGCCGGCTCAGCCGGCGTCGCCGCAGCCTGCTCCGGGCTCCGTTGAGCACGCACGAGCGGAGATAGCGGTAGGCCTCGTCCGGCTCGCGGATGGCCGTCCACCGCCGGTGCAAGGAGGTGAACGCATCCATGACGACGTCCTCCGCCGTCTCCTTGTCGTCGACCAGCAGCCGCGCCGTCCGCACCAGGTGGGTGTAATGGACGTTGAACAGCTGGGTCACCGCTGCCGTGCGATCCGTGGGCAGCTCGCTCAGCGACGAGCGTTCACCCACGGACGGCGAGTCAGGGATGAGACGACGACGAGGTAGACGCACTCTCCCCTCCCCTGGTGAGGCAACGCCCTGCGGACGGGACGCGGCCGGGTGGGTACGCACAAGGGTAGGGACGCCGATGAGTCCCGTGTGGTTGACAAGGGCTCGTCGATAACGGCGCGGGAATCGTCGGAGAAGGCTCTGGTTGCCTCCGGAAGTCTCTGTGAGAGGACGTGCACATGCCACCAGGACAGAGGGTTGCCCTAGTCACCGGCGCTTCTCGAGGGCTCGGCGCCGAGCTTGCGAGAGCTCTCGCCGCGGACACGCTGGCCGTAGCGGTGAACTACCGCAGTGACGCCGAGCGGGCGCGATCCGTCGTTGCAGACATCCGAGACGCGGGCGGCACGGCCGAGGCCTTTGCCGCCGATGTCACCGATGAGGACAGTGTGACCAGGTTGGTCCGGGAAGTCACCCAACGCCTTGGCCCGGTAGATGTCGCGGTCCTCAATGCCTCGGGTCCCCAACCGACCATCGCGGCGCAAGACCTCACCTGGGATGCGCTGCTCGACCAACTCGTGTACTTCGTCAAGAGCCCCACCTTGCTCATGCGCACCGTCCTGCCGGGCATGCAGCAACGCCGTCACGGTCGCATCATCAACATCGGCTCGGACATGTTCGAGCGTGCCCTTCCAGGCATGTCGGCCTACGTTGCCGCCAAGGGCGCGCAACTGGGCCTGACCCGTTCCTGGGCTCGTGAACTCGGTCCATACAACATCACCGTCAATCTCGTTGCCCCCGGATGGATTCCTGTCGAACGCCACGCCGACGCCCGATCGGAGGAACGAGAGCGCTACACCGAGGACGTTGCGGTACGCCGGCTAGGCGTGCCGGCAGACATCGGCGCCGCCGTCAGCTTCCTCGCCTCGGAGCGCGCGGCGTTCATCACGGGGGAACGCCTCGCCGTCAACGGCGGCCACACCATCGCGTGATCACCGGAGCTCGGGCCCGGGACCAGTGCCGCAGCCAGTGGAAACACGGATTGCCGCAGGAGCCGTTCACGGCATCGTCCCAGTCAGTACGGACCTCAGCCGGCAGCAAGACGCCGGACAGCAGACCATCTGACAGGAGACAGCACAATGAACGGCTCGCCGCCAGATGCAGTGCCAGTCGACGACCTCGACATGAGCCATCCAGAGACTGTGAAGGAGCCCCGGGGCGTGCTGCCGTTGGTGCTGGCCGCCCTCGCTCTCGTGGTCGCGGCCGTGCCCGCGCTCAACGTGGCGCTGCCCGACGTCGCCGCGGACACGGGTGCCACCCAGAGTCAGCTGCAGTGGATCGTGGACGCCTATGCCCTGGTCTTCGCCGGGCTCCTGCTGCCGGCTGGGGCACTGGGTGACCGGTACGGCCGAAAGCCGCTGCTCGTCCTGGGGCTGCTGGTCTTCGGCGCCGGCTCCGCGGCGGCGGCACTGTGCGCCACCCCCGGACCCCTGATCGGTGCCCGTGCGCTGATGGGCGTCGGGGCCGCCATGGTGATGCCGACCACCCTGTCCATCATCACGTCGTCGTTCCCGGTGAAGCAACGAGCCAAGGCGGTCGGTGCCTGGATCGGGGTGGCCGGCGCGGGCGCGATCCTGGGTCTGGTCACCTCCGGCCTGCTGCTCGAGCGGTTCGGCTGGCAGTCGGTCTTCTGGCTGAACGTCGTCCTCGCCACCGGTGTCGGCTTCCTCGCGCTACGACGCGTGCCGAACTCCCGTGACCAGCACCGGCCCGGGGTCGACTATCTCGGTGGGCTGCTGCTGACCCTCGCCCTGACCTGTGTCGTCTTCGCCGCGATCGAGGGACCCGAGCTCGGCTGGGCCGACCCCTTGACCGTGACGGCGTTCGGTGCCGGCGCAATCGGCGGCGTGCTCTGGCTGCTGTGGAGCCTGCACACGCCCGAGCCCCTGCTGGACCCGCGGCTGTTCCTGCGCCGATCGTTCTCCTCCGGCGTGTTCTCCATCGGCGCACAGTTCTTCGTGTTCTTCGGCTTCGTGTTCCTGGTCATCCAGTACGTGCAGATGGTGCTCGGCTACACCCCCCTTCGTGCCGGCCTCGCGCTCCTGCCGATGGCGATGGTGCTCGGCGGCCTGTCCCGCCACGCTCCCCGCCTGTCCGGCCACCTGAGCCGGCGCAGCATGAGCGTGGGCGGCGTGCTGCTCATCGCGGTGGCCATGGTCGTGCTGTCCCGGCTGGACAGCGGGTCGTCGTACTGGTGGCTGCTCGCGGGGATCCTCCCGCTCGGCGCCGGGATGGCGCTGGCGACCGCGCCGGCCACGACCGGCATCGTCGCCGCCCTCCCCGCCGAGAAGCAGGGTGTGGGCTCGGCGGTGAACGACGCGGCCCGCGAGGTCGGCGGCGCTCTCGGCATCGCCGTGCTCGGCAGCATCCTGAATGCCGTCTACCGGGCCGACGTGTCCGACGCGCTCTCGACGGCGCCGGCGGCTCAGTCCGGGCCCGCAGAGGAGTCGCTGCCCGGCGCCCTCGGTGTCGCCCGGCACCTGGGCGACCCGGGCGCCGCAGTCGCGGGTGCCGCCAGGGACGCTTTCACCCACGGCATGACGGTCGCGTTCCTTGCCTCGGCCGGCCTGCTGGTGCTGATCGCGGCGGCGCTGGCCGTGGTGAACCGCGCCGACAGGTTCCGGCCCACCGGCGAGACCGAGCCGGCCGTCGCCGCGCTGCCGATCGTGCCTGACACCGAGCAGGACACCCGGCCGGTCGCCGCCGCGTGACCCGGGCAGCCTTGACCGATCGGTGACCAACTGCCTCTGAGACGGTTCAGGGACCGCCCCCCTCGTGGGAGGGGGTCGGTCCCTGACCTGCACTTCCGGGTGGAGCTGAGGGGACTCGAACCCCTGACCCCCACACTGCCAGTGTGGTGCGCTACCAGCTGCGCCACAGCCCCGAGCATGCACCCGCTCGTCCAGCGGGCCGCGTCAGTCTAACGGCTCGCTCGCCACACGACGAAACCCGATCACCGGGCGCAGGGACCGGCCCTGCCCCTAGGAAGCGGCTCCGGCCGCGCCGTGCCCGTCGAGGCGGGACCGGCCGGAGCGAACAGCCGCCGGCAGCTCGACCAGTGGGCAGTCCTTCCAGATGCGCTCGAGCGCGTAGTAGACGCGTTCCTCGGCGTGCTGCACGTGCACGACGACGTCGATGTAGTCGAGAAGGACCCAGCGTCCTTCCCGCTCCCCCTCGCGGCGGACCGGCTTGGCGCCCAGCGTCCGCAGCCGCTCCTCCACGGCGTCGACGATGGCTTTGACCTGCCTGTCGTTGGGTGCCGAGCAGAGGACGAAGACGTCGGTGATGACGAGCTGGTCGCCGACGTCGTAGGCGAGGATTTCGTCGGCGAGCTTGTCGGACGCGGCCTCGGCAGCGGCGACGGTCAGCTGGCGGGCGCGGCTGGAGATGGGCACGTGCTGTGAACTCCCTGTCGGACGTCCCCTGGGGGCTTGCCCTCCAGGGTCTCACGGCTTGAAGTCGCGCCCCAGGATCACGATCACCTCGGCCACCGTCTGGCCCCGTGTCGAGACGTCGACCGCGTCGTCCGGCAGGCCCAGCGACTCGGCCACCCGCTGCCCCCGTTCCTGGCTCTTGGAGGTGCCGTCGGGGATCAGCACCAAGCTCTCCACGGAGTCGAAGCTGGCCGCGTTACCCCCGTTGACGAAGCGGAACCCGTCGTCCACGAGCCGCTGCCGGGCCTTCTCCACCAGGCCCGGGGTCCCGACCCCGTTCTCGACGAGCACGCGCACGCTCTGACCCGCCGGGTCCCTCTGCAGGGCACCGGGGAGCCGGGACCGGAGCAGGTCTGCCGCCTGCCCGGCGTTGACGCCATAGCTGAGCAGGTCGCTGCCGGTGTCCAGCTCGTTCACGGGCAGCACGTCCGAGGACAGGTTCTCCCTCCCGGCTGCGGCGTGGGCGGTGCTGAGGACCTCGGCGAGGGCGCCCGGCTCGAGACCGGACCGCGACTCGTCACCGAGCGCCTCGAGCACCTTCGCCGTCTCCGCCCGGTCGTCCGGGAGGCCGGCCAGCACCCCCGTCAGGACCTCGTTGAACCGCGCCATCCGCGCCTGCTCCGGCTCGTCCGCGGCGAGGAAGGTCGCGTAGGCCGCCGCCGCTGCCCCGTCCAGCTTCTGCGGCCCGGCCCGCACCACGACGGTCTCGGTGCCCTCGGCGTTGCGGGTCGTCACGTCGACATCGACCGTGGCCTGCACGCCGTCGACCGCATCGACAAGGGCGGTGAGGCCCGCGGTCGAGAGCACCCACCGGCCGTCGACCCGGACACCGAGCAGGTCGGTCAGTGCGTCGGCGGACGCCTTCTCGTCGGCCAGGGTGAGTGTCTCACCGAAGGGCACGGTTCCAGAACCCGCCACGTCAACGATGAGCCGCGACGGCACCAGGATCGCGGCGGCGCGCGGCTGGCCCGCGGTGACCCCGAGGAGAGCGGTCGCGGCGGCGGTCCCGTCGGCGCCTGCGACCTGCACGAGCAGCGTCTCCTGCTTGACGGGCGCGGTGGCCGCGTCGGTCTCGTCGTCACCACCGCGCAGCGACAGCAGCAGCGCGCCCCCACCGACCACAGCCAGCACCGCCACCACCAGGACCGCGACCTGCAGCTGGCGCCGACGGGACTCTCGACGGCGGGCCGCGCGCTCCGCAGCCCGGTCGCGGCGGGCGGTGACCGTGCGACCGGCCACGGCACCGGCCGACCCGGCCGGAGCGGCGGGGGCACCGGCGTACGGCGTCCGGGAGGTAGGAGCCTCGTGCCGCGGCGAGTCGATCACCGGGCCTTGCGAGAGCCGCTCGGCGATGTCGACGTCGGGCAGCGCGTCCGACTCGGGCTTTCGGTGGCGTCCGCTGCTCATGGCTGGTCCACGTAGAGCCGGTGCTTGCCGATGTACTGCACCACACCGTCGGGCACGAGGTACCAGACCGGCGCATGGCGGCCGACCCGCGCTCGGCAGTCGGTGGAGGAGATCGCCATCGCGGGCACCTCGAGCAGGCTCACCCGGTCCGCCGGCAGGCCGACGCCGGACAGGGTGTGACCTGGCCGGGTGACACCGACGAAGTGGGCGAGCTCGAAGAGCTCGTCGGCCGCCTTCCACGAGAGGATCTGAGCCAGTGCGTCAGCTCCCGTGATGAAGAACAGCTCCGTCGACCCGCCCCGCTGGGCGCGCAGGTCACGCAGGGTGTCGATCGTGTAGGTCAGCCCCGGCCGGTCGATGTCGACCCTGCTCACGGTGAACCTCGGGTTGGATGCGGTGGCGATGACAGTCATCAGGTAGCGGTGCTCCCTGGGCGAGACGGCCGTCTCCGGCTGCGCGCCCTTCTGCCACGGCTGACCGGTCGGGACGAACACCACCTCGTCGAGGTCGAACCTGGTCTGGACCTCGCTCGCCGCCACCAGGTGCCCGTGGTGGATGGGGTCGAACGTGCCACCCATGACGCCCACGCGGCACGTCGGTTTCGGCTCTGCCACGTCGCCGACCCTAACGGGCGCGGCCGGCAGGGACCGGCAGGCTGGCACAAGAAGGGGGGTGCGGGCCGAGCGAGCGTCCGGCCATTCCGGCTGGGCTCAGCGGTCCTTGCCGAACATCAGCGTGATCACGAGCAGCAGCGTCAGCAGACCGAAGGCGCTCAGCCCGATCAACCAGGGGTTGAGCGGGAGCTCGGTGGTCTCCCCTCTCTCCGCGGCGAGACGGACGACGGCTGCGGTCATGGTGGCCTTCTCCTCCACGAGATGGGTCTCGACGCCAGAGTGTGTCACGGAACCCCGGGGCCGGTGCGGGGTAGCCGGTCAGAACGGGCGGACCCCGCCGGCGGGGACCAGTGCCGGCACGGGGCTGTTCATGGCCCGGCGCTGGAACGTCGCCCGGTCCACCACCTCGAGGCCGACGACCCGCCAGGAGGGCAGCTCCGCCGACGCGCGGTGCTCGCCCCACAGGCGCAGGGCCAGGGCCGCGGCGTCCTCCAGGTCGCGGGCCTCCTCCCAGTAGCGCAGCTCGGCCCGGTCGCCGGCGTAGCGCGCGGAGAGCAGGAACGGCCGTTCATGGGTGAGCCGCTCGAGCCCGTGCCGGATCTCCGCCGCCCCCACACGCTCGCCGCCGACCGTGAGGGTGACGTGCCACATGCCGCGCGGCTCGCCAGCCCGGTCCCGTGCCCCGGTCGCGGTGCGCGTGGTCACTTACGACGCTCCTCACCTTGTCGTCGACGCAACAGGACGAGGTCGTCGCGGTGCACGATCTCGCGGCTGTACGCCGGGCCCAGCTCCCGGGCAAGGTCGCGCGTCGAGCGCCCGAGCAGCCCGGGAAGTTCCGTCGCGTCAAAGTTGACCAGCCCGCGGGCGACCGCGTGGCCGTTTTGATCGAGAAGGTCGACAGGATCACCCGCGACGAAGGTGCCGTCCACCTCCGTGACGCCCGCGGGTAGCAGCGACAGCCGGCGACCCACGACCGCGCGCACCGCCCCGTCGTCGAGGTGCAGCTGCCCGCGCGCGGTGGTGGCGTAGGCGAGCCACAGCATTCGCGTCGGCGAGCGGTGGCCGGACGGGTGGAACCGGGTGCCGGTCCGCTCGCCGGCCAGCGCGGCCGCGACCTCGGAGGCGGCGGCCACGACGGCCGGGATGCCTGCGGCAGCGGCGATGCGGGCCGCCTCCACCTTCGTCGCCATCCCGCCGGTGCCGACGCCGGACGAACCGGCCCGCCCGACGCGGACGCCGTCGAGGTCGGCCTCGCCGCGGACGTCGGTGACGAGCCGGGCGGCCGGGCCGCGGGGGTCGCCGAGCAGGATTCCCTCGACGTCGGAGAGGAGCAGGAGCTCGTCGGCCCGCACGAGGTGCGCGACGAGGGCAGCGAGGCGGTCGTTGTCACCGACCCGGATCTCTTCGGTGGCGACGGTGTCGTTCTCGTTGACCACCGGCACGGCGCCCATCTCGAGCAACCGGTACAGCGTCCGCTGGGCGTTGCGGTAGTGGGCACGCCGCACCACGTCGTCGGCGGTCAGCAGGACCTGCCCCACGGTCAGGCCGTAGCGGGCGAAGGACTCGGTGTACCGGTGCACCAGCAGGCCCTGGCCCACGCTCGCCGAGGCCTGCTGGGTCGCCAGGTCGCGTGGCCGGCGGTCGAGACCCATGGGGGCCAGCCCCGCGGCGATCGCCCCCGAGGACACCAGCACCAGCTCGCACCCGTCCAGCCGTGCCACGGCGAGCGCGTCGACGAGCGCGTCCAGCCGGGTGACATCGAGTCCGCCCGTGGCGGTGGTGAGCGAGGAGGAGCCGACCTTCACGACGACCCGGCGCTCCCCGCGGCGCCCGCTCATCTGCCGTCGAGCCGCAGGTCCGTGCCCCGTCGCCCGTGCAGCAGCTCGGCACCGGCCTTCAGCGTCGGCTCCCAGTCGAAGACGACGGCCCGCTCCCCCTCCCCGATGACCACCTCGGAGCCGGCCTCGGCGCCGGCCTCGAGGAGCGCATCCTCGACGCCGAGGCGGGCCAGACGGTCGGCGAGGTAACCGACCGCCTCGTCGTTGGAGAAGTCGGTCTGACGCACCCAGCGGGTGGGCTTGGTGCCGTGCACGACGAAGCGGTCGCCCTCCCGGGTCACCGTGAAACCGCTGTCGTCGACGGCTTGGGGGCGCAGCACGATGCGGGTGGCCGCCAGGTCGGGGGCGGCCGCTCGGGCCGCGCCGACGACCTCGGCCATGGCGAAGGAGAGCTCCCTGAGTCCCTCACGGGTGGCCGCGCTGACGACCAGCACCCGCAGCCCACGCTGCTCGAGATCGGCCGTGACCAGCCCGGCCAGCTCACGGGCGTCGGGGACGTCGACCTTGTTCAGCGCCACCAGCCGCGGCCGGTCGGCCAGGCCGCCGTAGGCGGCGAGCTCGGCCTCGATCGTGTCGAGGTCGGTCAGCGGGTCCCGGCCCGGCTCCGGTGTCGCGCAGTCGATCACGTGCACCAGGGCACTGCAGCGCTCGACGTGCCGCAGGAACTCCAGGCCCAGGCCCCTCCCCTGGCTCGCGCCCGGGATCAGTCCGGGAACGTCGGCGACGGTGAAGCGCAGGTCGCCCGCCTCGACGACGCCGAGGTTGGGCACCAGCGTCGTGAACGGGTAGTCGGCGATCTTGGGCCGGGCGGCCGACAGCGCCGCGACCAGGCTGGACTTGCCCGCACTGGGGAAGCCCACGAGGGCCACGTCGGCGACCGTCTTGAGCTCGAGCACCACGTCTGAGCCGTCCCCGGGCTCGCCGAGCAGCGCGAAGCCGGGCGCCTTGCGCCGCGCTGACGCGAGGGCCGCGTTCCCGAGGCCGCCGCGGCCGCCCCGCGCCACGACGTACGAGGTGCCGGCGCCGACCAGGTCGGCCAGGACCTCGCCGTCGGCGGTGCGGACCACGGTGCCGTCGGGCACCGGCAGCACCAGGTCCGAGCCGTCGGCGCCGCTGCGGTTGCCGCCCTGGCCGGGGCGGCCGCTGGTCGCCTTGCGATGCGGGGCGTGGTGGTAGTCGAGCAGGGTGGTGGTGCTGGGGTCCACCACCAGCGTCACGTCCCCGCCGCGGCCGCCGTTGCCACCGTCGGGACCGCCGAGCGGCTTGAACTTCTCCCGGTGGACCGACGCGCAGCCGTTGCCGCCGTCACCCGCCGCGACGTGCAGGACGACCTGGTCCACGAACGTGGTCACGGTCGCTCCTCCTGGTGATGACGAAGAATGGGGACCACGGCCGCTGCCGTGATCCCCATCTGCGTGCGACCGGCGGCGGCTAGTCCGCCGGGACGATGTTGACGACCTTGCGGCCGCGGCGGCGGCCGAACTCCACTGCGCCCGCGGCCAGCGCGAACAAGGTGTCGTCGCCGCCACGCCCCACGTTCAGGCCGGGGTGGAAATGGGTGCCGCGCTGGCGGACGATGATCTCGCCGGCGTTGACCACCTGGCCGCCGAAGCGCTTGACGCCGAGCCGCTGGGCGTTGGAGTCGCGCCCGTTCCGGCTGGACGAAGCGCCCTTCTTGTGAGCCATCTCGCTGCCTTCGCTTCCTACTTCTTGCCGGCGTCGATGCCGGTGACCTGGACCTGCGTCAGCTTCTGGCGGTGGCCCTGACGCCTGCGGTAGCCGGTCTTGTTCTTGAACTTGAGGATGTCGATCTTGGGCCCCTTGGTGCCGCCGACGACCTCGACGGTGACGCTCGCCTTGGCCAGGGTCTTCTGGTCGGTGGTCACCTTCTCGCCGTCAACGAGCAGCAGCACCGGCAGCTCGACGGAGTCGCCGGGGGCGGCCTGGACGCGGTCGATCTCGAGGACGTCGCCGACGGCGACCTTCTCCTGGCGCCCACCAGCACGGACGATCGCGTACACCGCGGACTCGCTTTCTCAGTTCGATCGGGGACCCGCCACCGGGCACACGCGGGTGAGGCGCGCGAGGCGCCTGGTCGGTCAAGGCACCCAAGGGTACGAACGGCGGGGTGACGGGGTCAAACCGGAGGTACGCCGGGGGCGTCAGCCGACCGGCCCTCCCCTCGACGTAGCCCGTCGGCGGCGACGCGGGGCTCGCTCGATCTCGACCGGCTCGTTGCCCAGCGTGGGCGGCTCCACCGGGTCCTCCACCGCGACGGGGGACTGCTCCACCGGGTCCTCCACCGCGACGGGGGACTGCTCCACCTCGGTCTCGGCGGCCTTCTCGGGTGGCTCTGGCTTGTCGTCGGTCTTGGCGGCGCCGCGCTGGGACCGACCGGAGCCCTTCCCTCGCCCACCTCCCTTGCGGTCCCCCGAGGACGAGCCGTTCCTGTTCTCCACCGGCTCCGTGCGGATGTGCACCCCGCGGCCGTTGCAGCACTCGCAGGTCTCGGAGAACGCCTCGAAGAGGCCCTGCCCGACCCGCTTGCGGGTCATCTGCACCAGGCCGAGGGAGGTGACCTCGGCCACCTGGTGCTTGGTGCGGTCACGGCCGAGGCACTCCAGCAGCCGGCGCAGGACGAGCTCGCGGTTGCCCTCGAGCACCATGTCGATGAAGTCGATGACGATGATGCCCCCGAGGTCGCGCAGCCGCAGCTGGCGGACGATCTCCTCCGCGGCCTCGAGGTTGTTCTTCGTGACGGTCTCCTCGAGGTTCCCGCCGGCGCCGGTGAACTTCCCGGTGTTGACGTCGACCACGACCATGGCCTCGGTGCGGTCGATCACGAGGTAGCCGCCGCTGGGCAGCCAGACCTTGCGGTCCAGGGCCTTGGCGAGCTGCTCGTCGACACGGTGCGCCGCGAAGACGTCCTGCTCGTCCGTCCAGCGGGACAGCCGGTCGCGCAGGTCGGGGGCGACATGCGACAGATAGGGCTCGAGGGTCTCCCAGGCCTCGTCGCCGGCGACGCGTAGCCGGGCGAAGTCCTCGTTGAAGATGTCCCGGACCACACGGATGGTGAGGTCGGGCTCGCCGTAGAGCAGTGCCGGCGCCGACGCCTTCTTCGCCTTCTTCTCGATGTCCTCCCACTGGGCCGAGAGCCGCGCCACGTCGCGGGAGAGCTCCTCCTCGCTGGCGCCCTCGGCGGCCGTGCGGACGATGACGCCGGCGTCCTCGGGGAGGACCTTCTTCAGGATCGACTTGAGCCGGCTGCGCTCGGTGTCGGGCAGCTTGCGGCTGATGCCGGTCATCGAGCCGTGGGGGACGAAGACCAGGTAGCGCCCGGCCAGCGACACCTGGCTGGTGAGCCGTGCGCCCTTGTGCCCCATCGGGTCCTTGGTGACCTGCACGAGCACCGGGTCACCCGACTTGAGCGCCTGCTCGATGCGCTTGGGCTGGCCGTCGAGGCCGGCGGCGTCCCAGTTGACCTCTCCGGCGTAGAGGACGGCGTTGCGGCCCTTGCCGATGTCGACGAAGGCGGCCTCCATCGAGGGCAGCACGTTCTGCACCTTGCCGAGGTAGACGTTGCCGGCCAGGCTGCCCGCGCTCGCGTTGTTGACGTAGTGCTCCACGAGCACGTCGTCCTCCAGCACGGCGATCTGGGTGCGCTGGCCGTTCTGCCGGACGACCATGGTCCGGTCGACGGCCTCGCGCCGGGCCAGGAACTCCGCCTCGGTGATGATCGAGGGCCGCCGCCGGCCGGCGTCACGACCCTCCCGGCGACGCTGCTTCTTGGCCTCGAGCCTGGTCGAGCCCTTGACCGAACGGACGCTGTCGCCGTCGTCCTTGCCGCCGGACGACCTCCCCTTGCGGGCCTCACGGACCCGGGTCACCGTGTTGGGCGGGTCGTCCGGGCCGGTGTCTCCCCCGTTCTCACCGCCACCACGGCGGCGCCGGCGCCGGCGCCGGCGCGACGAGCCCTCCTCGGCGTCCTCGTCCGCGGGCGCGTCCTCGCCGGGCGAGCTGCCGCCTTCGGGTGCGGACCCGTCACCGGTGTCCTCCCCCGCCTGGTCCTCGGCACCCGCGGCCTTGCCTCGCCCGCGGCG
>JBOGDY010000041.1:0-12328 GCA_050742955.1 Actinomycetes bacterium
GCCAGACAGGGGGCGCGCCCAGCCCGGTTCAGGGTCTGACAGGTTGCCGGATGCCGCGGCGAGCGAGGTCGATGTCAAGGCGCTGCTCGCGAACGCCGGGCTCGCGGTGCCTCGGGGGCGGCTGGTCCGGGACGCTGCCGACGCGGCCGACGCCGTCACCGAGGTCGGGGGTCGGGCCGCGCTGAAGGCAGTCGTGCCGGGCCTGCGGCACAAGACCGAAGCCGGCGGGGTGGCGCTCGACGTGACTCCGGAGGGGGCGGCGTCGGTGTTCGAGCGGCTGTCCGGGCTGGGCGGCGGGGTCCTGGTCGAGGAGATGGTGGCCGGCGGTGCCGAGCTGCTGGTCGGTGTGGCGCCGACGCCGCTCGGGCAGGTGCTGACGCTTGCGTCCGGCGGCCTGCTCACCGAGGTCATCGACGACGCGGTGTTCCGGCTGCTGCCGATCGACGAGACCGACGCCCGCGAGATGGTCGACGACCTGCGGGGCGCGGCCGTGCTGCGCGGGGCCCGCGGCGGCCCAGCGCTCGACGTCGACGCCGTGGTCGGGCTGCTGACGACCTTGTCCGCAACGGTCGCCGACTGGCCCGCCGGCTTCGAGCTCGACCTCAACCCCGTGGTCGTGTTCCCGGAAGGGCTCCGGGTCATCGACGCCGCATACGTCGCGCCGCCCGCCGAGGGAGCCTGATGGACGTCGGCCGGCTGGTCGCCCGGGCCGCGCAGCGGTACCCACGGCGGGTCGCGCTGGTCGGTCCCGAGGGCAGCCTGACGTTCGCCGAGCTCGCCGACCGGGTGACCAGGCTGGGCAACGGCCTGCGTGCGACGGGCCTGCAGGCCGGCGACCGGGTCCTCGACCTGCAGACCAACCAGAACACCTACGTCGAGACCGACCTCGCCATCCGCAGCGCGGGGCTCGTGCGGGTCGCTCTCAACCACCGGCTGCACCCCGACGACTGGGTGCGCATCGCGGACGACTCCGGCGCCGCCGCCCTGGTGTACGACGCCCGGTTCGCGGGGGACACGGCCGCCCTCCGTGACGGCCTCGACCGGGTCGTGGTCGTCGGGGACGGCCCGGGCACGGCGTACGAGAAGGTGCTTGCCGACGCACCCACGACGGCTCTGCCATCCGTCGATGCCGACGCGCTGTGCGGGCTGCACTACTCCAGCGGCACCACGGGTGCGCCGAAGGGCGCCCAGCGCACGCAGCGCAACTGGTTCGCCAGCGTCGTGAACATGACCCACGACGTGCTCGGCGGGCCGCCGGGACCGGGCGACGTCTACGTGCACGCGGGTCCGATCACCCACACCAGCGGGCTGTTCGTGCTGCCGTTCCTGGTCGCGGGCGCCACCCAGCTCGTGCTGCCGTCCTGGGACGCCGAGACGCTGGTCGACGCGGTCGAGCACCGCGGCGCCACCCACACCGCGCTGGTGCCGACGATGGTGGCGCGGCTGCTCGCACTGCCCGGCGTCGACCGCGACCGGATGCGGGGGCTGAAGATGCTCGGCTACGCCGGCGCCCCCATGCCACCGGAGCAGATGCGCCAGGCGCACGACCGCCTCACCCCGAACCTCGTCCAGTACTACGGCCTGGTCGAGGCCATCCCGCCCGTCACGGTCCTGGACGCGGCCGACCACGAGCTCGGCCTCGGCGGCGACGGCGAGGTGCTCACGTCGGCCGGCCGACCGGCTCTCGGCGTCGAGCTCGAGGTCGTGGACGAGGACGGACGACCCCTGCCGGTGGGCGAGGTCGGCGAGGTCGTGACCCGCGGCGACCACGTGATGCGCGGCTACTGGCGAGCCGGCGACCGCGACGACCTGGCGAAGGCGGTGCGCGACGGCTGGCTGCACACCGGCGACCTCGGCCGGCTCGACCCGACCGGCAGGCTCTACCTCGTCGACCGCAAGGGGGACATGATCATCTCGGGCGGCTACAACATCTACCCGCGCGAGGTGGAGGACGTCATCGCCGAGGTGCCGGGCATCGCCGAGGTCGCCGTGCTCGGCGTCGACGACCCCGACTGGGGGCAGCGGGTGACCGCGCTCTACACCGTGCACGAGGGCGCCACCGTCACCGACGACGACGTCCTCGCGCACTGCCGGTCGCGCCTGTCGTCGTACAAGAAGCCCAAGGAGCTTCGGCGGGTCGAGAGCTTCCCCCTCAACGCCACCGGCAAGATTGCCAAGAAGGTCCTGCGCGACCGGCTGGCGGGCGCGACAACCCACCTACCTGACGTGGTCGATTCGGGGGAGCAGAGGTGAGGGAGCGGCTGCGGGCGGACTACGCGCCGGACGGGGCCGAGCGGCCGGGCGTCTACCCGTTCACCCGCGGTGTCTCGGCCGAGCCCGCGCCGTGGATCATGGGCCAGTACGCCGGGTTCGGGACCGCCGCCGACTCCAACAAGCGGTTCCGGGCGCTGTTGGACGCCGGCGTCACCGGCTTCTCCGTCGCGCTCGACCTGCCCACGCAGATGGGCCTGGACTCCGACGACCCCCGGGCCGCCGGTGAGGTCGGGCGGGTCGGCGTGGCGATCGACTCGCTCGCCGACGTCGAGACGCTGATGGACGGCATCCCGCTCGAGTCGATCAGCCAGGTGCGCACGACGGCCAACTCCATCGGCTACGTCTGGGCGGCACTGTTCATCGCGCTGGCCGAGAGGCGCGGCGTCGATCCGGGCGAGTTCGGGCTGTTCATCCAGAACGACGTGCTCAAGGAGTTCATCGCCCGCGGCACCCAGATCTTCCCGCCCGAGCCGTCGCTGCGCCTGGCCGTCGACACCATCGAGCACGTCGCCCGTGAGGTGCCCCGCTGGGTGCCGCTCGCCATGTCCGGCTACCACATCCGCGAGTCCGGCGCCGACGCCGTGCAGGAGATCGCGTTCACGTTCGCCAACGCGCGCGCCTACCTCGACGAGTGCGTGCGGCGCGGCCTGCCGGTCGACGACGTGGCCCCGACGCTGTTCACGTTCCTGGCCATCACCATGGACTTCCTGCCCGAGGTGGCGAAGTTCCGCGCGGCGCGACGGGTGTGGGCACGGTTGATGCGCGAGACCTACGGGGCCCGCGACCCGCGCTCCCAGCAGCTGCGCATCTTCGCGTTCACGGCCGGCTCGACGATGACGGCCCAGCAGCCGATGAACAACGTCACCCGAGCGACCGTCGAGGCCATGGCGGCCGCGCTGGCCGGGGTGCAGACCATGCACGTCTCGGCCTACGACGAGGCGCTCGGCGTGCCCACCGAGCTGGCCGCCACCCTCGCGCTGCGCACCCAGCAGGTGGTGGCCTTCGAGACCGGCCTGGCCGAGACCGTGGACCCGCTCGCCGGCTCCTACGCCGTCGAGTCGCTCACGGACGACCTGGAGCGGCGCATCCTCGAGGCCCTCGACGACGTCGAGCGTCGCGGCGGCGCCCTGGCCTGCATCGGGTCGGGATGGTTCGCCCGCGAGCTGTCCGACGCCGCCTACGAGCAGGCCCGCGAGGTGGAGAGCGGCGAGCGGGTCGTCGTCGGCGTCAACCGGCACGCCTCGGACTCCCCGGGCCTCGAGGTGTTCGGTGTCGACCCGGGGCTCGAGAATGCCCTGACCGGCGAGCTGGCCGCACTCCGGGATCGGCGCGACGCCGCGGCCGTCGAGGCGGCCCTGGCGACCCTGCGCGAGACGGCGGCCGCCGGCGACAACGTCATCGCGGCCTGCGTCGCGGCCGTCCGGGCCTACGCGACCATCGGCGAGATCGTGGCCCGGCTCCGTGAGGTGCACGGGTCCTGGACCCCCTCCACCACCCTCTGAGGCCCGCCCCGAACGCTGGTTAGGCTCCCCCGCATGGCGGTGCGGGAGAGCGACTGGGAGGGCGTGCGCCTGCACGTCGTCACCGGCAAGGGCGGCACCGGCAAGACGACGGTCGCGGCCGCCCTGGCCCTGGCTCTCGCCGGTGAGGGGCACCGCACTCTGCTGCTGGAGATCGAGGGGCGACAGGGCATCGCCCAGCTGTTCGACTGCCCGCCGCTGCCCTACGAGGAGCGCAAGATCGCCGTCGGCCCGGGCGGCGGCGACGTCTTCGGGCTGGCGGTCGACGCCGAGGCGGCCCTGCTCGAGTACCTCGACATGTTCTACAAGCTCGGGCGCGCCGGGCGTGGGCTGCGGCGGATCGGCGCGATCGACTTCGCGACGACGATCGCACCCGGCATGCGCGACGTGCTGCTGACCGGGAAGCTCTACGAGGCGGTTCGGCGCAGGCGCGGAAAGGCACGGGTGTACGACGCGGTCGTGCTCGACGCCCCGCCCACCGGCCGCATCGCCCGCTTTCTCGGCGTGAACGCCGAGGTCGCCGGCCTGGCTCGGGTCGGCCCGATCCGCGGGCAGGCCGAGTCGATCATGGGCCTGCTCCGGTCGCCGCAGACGGCCGTGCACCTGGTCACGCTGCTGGAGGAGATGCCGGTGCAGGAGACCTGTGACGCGGCGGCGGAGCTTGCCGCGGCCGACCTTCCGGTCGGTGCCGTCATCGTCAACGGCGTGCGGGCGCCGCTGCTGAGGCAGACGCAGCTCACCGCCGCCAGGAAGGGCCGGCTGGACGCCGACGAGGTCACGGCCGGGCTGTCCGCGGCCGGCGTGCCGTCGCGGCCGTCGATCGTCGACGCCCTGCTGTCCGAGGCCGCCGAGCACGCGGCCCGGGTGGCCCTGGAAAGGTCCGAGCGCACGACCCTCAAGGCGCTGAAGCGGCCGACCTACGAGCTGCCCCTGCTGCCGGACGGCGTCGACCTGGGCGGGCTCTACCAGCTGGCCGAGCGGTTGTGCCGCCAGGGCGCGGCGTGAGCCCCGGGCGGGAGCGGGGTCGGACCCCCCGGCCCAACCCTTCGCTGAAGCTGGACGGGCTGCTCACCGACCGCGGCTGCCGGATCGTGGTCTGCTGCGGGTCGGGCGGGGTCGGGAAGACGACGACCGCGGCCGCGCTGGCCCTGCGCGCGGCCGAGCAGGGCCGCAGCGTGGTGGTGCTCACGATCGACCCGGCCCGGCGGCTCGCGCAGTCGATGGGGCTGGCCGCGCTCGACAACACACCGCGCACCGTGTCCGGCGTCGACCCGGCCGCGGGCGGCACGCTGCACGCGATGATGCTCGACATGAAGCGGACGTTCGACGAGGTGGTCATCGCGCACGCCGCTCCCGAGCGTGCGCAGGCCATCCTGGACAACCCCTTCTACCAGTCGCTGTCGTCCAGCTTCTCCGGCACCCAGGAGTACATGGCGATGGAGAAGCTGGGCCAGCTGCGGGCAGAGAACCGCTGGGACCTGATCCTGGTCGACACTCCGCCCAGCCGATCGGCGCTGGACTTCCTCGACGCGCCGCGACGGCTCGGGTCCTTCCTGGACGGCCGGTTCAGCCGGGTGCTGATGAGCGGTGCCCGCGGCGGCGGCCGGAGCTACCTGAAGGCTCTCGGTGCCGGCTTCGGCGCGGTCACGGGGTTGCTGACCAAGATCCTCGGCGCCCAGGTGCTCAAGGACATGCAGACCTTCGTCGCGGCCCTGGACACCATGTTCGGCGGGTTCCGGGAGCGGGCGGACACGACGTACGAGCTCCTGAAGACCTCGGGCACCGCCTTCGTGGTGGTCGCCTCCCCGGAGCGGGACGCGCTGCGCGAGGCGTCCTACTTCGTGGAGCGCCTCGCCGAGGAGAAGATGCCGCTCGCCGGGGTGGTGCTCAACCGGGTCCACACCAGCACCGCGGAGGCGATCTCCGCCGAACGGGCGCTGGCCGGCGCGGAGACGCTCGAGGAGGCCGGGGCGCACCCGGTCGCGGCCGGTCTGCTGCGGCTGCACGCCGACCGGATGCGGCTCGTGACCCGGGAGCGTCGGCTGCGGGGCCGGTTCACCTCGGCACACCCCAGGGTGCCCATGGTGGAAGTGGCCGCCCAGGCGGGCGACGTGCACGATCTCGACGGCCTGCGGGTGGTCGGGGCGGCGCTGGGCACCGGCGCCTGACGGGGTTGGTCCCCGGTCGACTACATGGCCACCGGGAGCGTGCCCGTGGGCAGGCCGCGCTCGTACTCGTCGCGTGCCGTCTCCAGCAGCAGCCGCCACGAGGTCACGTTCGGCCGCCGGCGGAGCAGCGCGCGGCGCTCCCGCTCCGTCATGCCGCCCCACACCCCGAACTCCACCCGGTTGTCCAGGGCGTCGGACAGGCACTCGGTGCGGACGGGGCAGCCCATGCAGACCGCCTTCGCCCGGTTCTGTGCCGCGCCCTGGACGAACAGCGTGTCCGGGTCACTCGTCCTGCAAGCCCCCCTGGAGGCCCAGTCGTCTGCCCACGTCATGACGGTCCGCCCTCGTATTGTCCAAGCGCATCGGCCGCCCATGACGACCGCGTGAAGGACGGTACGGAACCGGATACGTCGGTCAACAGAACCGTTCGGCCCAATTGCCCTAGTCAGTCTGGACTACGCTCACTCAGCCGCCCGGAGGCGAACCGCCCCGCCGAGGCCTTAATCTGGAGCCCATGGACGCCCTGCGCCCGCCGATGACGGCCGGTTTCGTCTCCCGGAGCCTGCTGTTCCTGGGCGTCAGCGTGCTCTCGGGGGTGCTGGTGGCGGGCCTGGCGCTGCCGCTGCTGGGCAGCATCGGCCTGGTGGCCCGGGAGAGCTCGGAGGGCTTCGAGAACCTCCCGGCCGAGCTGGAGACCCCTCCGCTGCCGCAGCGCTCCCGCATCCTGGCCTCCGACGGCTCGCTGATCGCCACCTTTTTCTACGAGAACCGGGCGGAGGTGCCGCTCGCCGAGGTGGCACCGGTCATGCGCCAGGCCGTCGTCGCCATCGAGGACTCGCGCTTCTACCAGCACGGTGGCATCGACCTGCGCGGGACCGTGCGTGCGTTCATCAACAACCAGTCGGGCGACGACGTCCAGGGTGGCTCCACCCTGACCCAGCAGTACGTCAAGCAGGTGCTGCTCGAGTCGGCGCAGAACCTCAAGGACGACAAGGCCCGCATCGCCGCGCAGCGCTCGGCGACCGAGCAGTCCTACGGCCGCAAGCTGCGGGAGCTGCGCTACGCCGTGACCCTGGAGGAGCGCTTCGGCAAGAACGAGATCCTCGAGCGCTACCTGAACATCGCCTACTTCGGCGCGGGAGCCTACGGCGTGGAGGCCGCGGCCCGGCACTACTTCAGCAAGAGCTCCTCCAAGCTCACGCTGGCCGAGTCCGCCCTGCTCGCGGGCATCGTCCAGCAGCCGTCGGCCTACGACCCGACCCGCGACCCTGCTGCTGCGTTGGCCCGCCGAAACGTCGTGCTCGACCGGATGGCGGACGTCGGCTACGCGACCCCCGAGGAGATCGCGGAGGCGCGGGCGTCGAAGATCGCCCTCAAGGTGCCCAAGAACGTCGGCAACGGGTGCAACATGTCCAGAGTGCCGTTCTTCTGCGACTACGTGCTCAACACCATCCTCAACGACCCTGCCTTCGGCAAGGAGCGTGAAGAACGGCTCCGCCTCCTGCTGCGGGGCGGCCTGACGATCCGGACCACCCTCGACCGGAAGATGCAGCGCGCCGCCCAGAGGGCGTTGCGCGACCACGTGGACAAGACCGACAAGGTGGCCTCGGCCGTGGTGTCGGTCGAGCCCGGATCGGGACATATCAAGGCGATGGCGGTCAGCCGCGACTTCGGCGACGGCAAGAACCAGATCAAGTTCAACCCCGCGACCGACAAGGCGTACGGCGGTAGCAACGGCTTCCAGGCAGGCTCGGCCTTCAAGCCGTTCGTCGCGGCCGCCGCGCTGGAGAAGGGCTACCCGTTCGGCTACCGCATCCACTCGCCGTACCAGAAGGTCATCGGCGACGTGAAGGCGTGCTCCGGCACCCTCACCGACGAGTGGGATCCGTTCAACGAGACCTCCAGCGAGAACGGCAACTACACCCTCGAGACGGGCATGGAGGGTTCGATCAACACCTACTTCGCGCAGCTCGAGGAGCGGGTCGGCGTCTGCCGGCCGGCGACGATCGCGCGCGCGATGGGGATGACCCGGGCCGACGGCGAGCCGCTCCAGCAGGTCAAGTCCTTCGTCCTGGGCACCAACGAGGTGTCGCCGCTGTCCATGGCCGAGGCCTACGCGACGTTCGCGGCGCGCGGCACGCACTGCAACTCGGTTGCGATCAGCCGCGTGGTCGACCCGGGGGGCCGCAGCCTGGCCGTGCCCCGGGCCGACTGCAAGCAGGTCATCGACGAGGACATCGCCGACGGCATCAACGAGCTGCTCCAAGAGGTGATCAAGGACGGCACCGGGCAGCGGGCCGCGATCGACCGGCCCGCTGCCGGCAAGACCGGCACCACCAACCGGCGCGTCTCCGTCTGGTTCGTCGGCTACACCCCCGAGCTGTCCACCGCGGTCTGGGCCGGGAACCCGTCGCCGCCGAAGAACGGCTACCCGTTGCAGAACCGCACCATCGGCGGCGTCTTCTACTCCAGCATCTGTGGTGGCTGCCTGCCCGGGCCGATCTGGGCGCAGACGATGACCGACGCCCTCGACGGCGTGCGGGCCAGCGACTTCACCGATGCTCCGGCCTCGGTCCGGCTCGGCGACGCGAGCCGGATGCCGAGCGTCAGCGGCCGCAGCGTCGAGCAGGCCCGCGCGATCCTGCGGAGGCTCGACGTCGACGTCAACGTCTCCGGCGACCGGGTCTACGCCTCCTACGCCGACGAGGGCGAGGTCGCCTACAGCTCGCCCGGCTCGGGTTCCCGGGTCTACCCCGGCCAGACCGTGATCCTCTACATCAGCAAGGGGCCACGGCCTGAACCGGAACGCACCAAGCCGGAGGAGACCAAGTCACCGGACCCGAACTGCGACAAGCCGAGGAAGCGCGACTGCGACTGACGGCCGGGCTCGGGAAGGGCCGCGCTAGTCGGCCAGCTGTCGGCGCACCTCTGCGGCGACGCGGCCCCCTTCGGCCCGCCCTGCTGTGCGCGGCGTGAGCACCTTCATCACCTGGCCCATCGCCTTCGGCCCCTCGGCGCCGGTCTCGGTCACCGCCGCGGCGACCAGGTCGCGCAGCTCGGCCTCCGACAGCTGTGCCGGCAGGTAGTCGGCGATCACGTCGTTCTCGGCCCGCTCCCGGTCGGCCCGGTCGGGTCGGCCGCCTCCGTCGAAGGCCTCGGCCGCCTCACGGCGCTTCTTCGCCTCCCGGGTGAGGACCGTCACGACCTCGTCCTCGCTGAGCTCACGGGCCGTCCTGCCCGCCACCTCCTCGGTCCGCACCGCGGTGAGCACCATCCGCAGCGTGGCGGCGCGCAGCTCGTCGCGCGACTTCATCGCAGCCGTCAGATCGGACTGCAGGCGGTCCTTGAGGTTGGCCATGCGGGCCAGTCTGTCAGCATGGGGTGATGCGACGAACCGCCTCCATCCCCCTCGCCCTGCTCGCCACCGGAGCGGCCGGGCTCGGCTACGCGGCGGGCATCGAGGTGCGCTCCTTCCGGCTGCGGCGGGTCGAGCTGCCCGTGCTCGCACCGGGTTCGCGGCCCCTGCGTGTGCTGCACCTGTCCGACCTGCACCTGACCCCCGATCAGAGGCGAAAGCGCGACTGGGTCCGGGCGCTGGCCGGGCTCGAACCGGACCTGGTCGTCAACACCGGCGACAACATGGCCCACCAGGAGGCCGTCCCCGCCGTGCTGGACGCCCTCGGCCCGCTCCTGGAACGGCCCGGCGTCTTCGTACCGGGGTCCAACGACTACTACGGGCCGGTGTTCAAGAACCCGGCTCGCTACCTGCTGCCCGACGCCGGCGAGCGCCGGCACAAGGGCTTCCTGCCGTGGCAGGACCTGCGTGACGGCATGGCCAGTGCCGGGTGGATCGACCTGACCAACGCGCGCGCCAGGGTCAAGGCCGACCACCGCGAGATCGAGCTGGTCGGGACCGACGACCCGCACCTCCACCGGGACCGCTACGAGCACGTGGCCGGCGCCGCCGACCCAGCGGCCGACCTGAGCCTCGGTGTCACCCACGCGCCCTACCGCCGGGTCCTGGACGCCATGACGGCCGACGGCTTCTCGCTGGTGCTGGCCGGCCACACCCACGGCGGCCAGCTGTGCCTGCCCGGCGTCGGCGCCCTGGTCACCAACTGCGACCTGCCGCGGCGCCAGGCGAAAGGTGTGTCCTCGCACACCCACGGAGGGCGCACCGCGGCCCTGCACGTCTCCGCAGGTCTGGGCACCTCGCCCTACGCGCCGGTCCGGTTCGCGTGCCCACCCGAGGCGACGCTGCTGAACCTGGTGGCGCGAGGCTGACGGTCCGGCCTGTCCCGGTCCTCGGCTAGACTGACCGGGCTCCGACGGGGTGTAGCGCAGCTTGGTAGCGCGCTGCGTTCGGGACGCAGAAGTCGTGGGTTCAAATCCCGCCACCCCGACAGATGACGGCCGGTGCCCTGCGTGGGCACCGGCCGTCGGCGTCGACGCGAACGCCCGGGGCGATCCCCGGTGCCGACCTTGACGCGACCCCTTGTCAACCACACGTTTGGGGCGAAGACCTGATCCGCGAGCCCAATGAGGGTGTTCAGTCGCACGCCAACCGTTGCGCGGACGGTCGAGGCTGACAGTGAGCTGTCGGACCGTCATGATCACCCTGGCAGCTCCGAGAAGTCGACCGCTCGCGGCGAAATGGGAGGCAGCCTCGGGCAATGGATAGCCAGGGCCCGAGGCTGCCCTGGTTTGTGCAAGTCCGGCGGCCTCGGTCCGGCCGATGATCTCCGGACGTGTACGAACGATCTCAGGGGAGGGGCAGGATGCCGCAGGCGCACGGAGGCCCGTGCGGGCAGAATGGATGCATGGCTGCCTCCGACGACCGGCAGGACATCGACGCGCTGCTCGCCGAGGTGGACCGGACCCTGGGCGGCGGCTCCGCGGCGGCCCCACCTGCCCGTCGCGACACCGACGACGGGGCCGGCGTGCGACGTGGCCTGGCGGGACGGACCCGCAACGCCGCGGTCGCCGGCGGCATCGCGGCCGGAGGGGTCTGGGTGCTCTTCGCCCTGATGCCGTTCCTGCGCGCGACCTCCGGCGCAATCGGCGCGTTCCTCGGCGTCTTCGTCGTGGCGCTGCTGCTGGGCCGCCGCCGCCGCTGAGAGGCGAGGTGGGCTCAGCTCAGCTCAGCTCAGCTCAGCTCAGCTCAGCTCAGCTCAGCTCAGCGCCGCGCCGCCACCAGCTCGGCGATCTGCACCGCGTTCAGCGCCGCACCCTTGCGCAGGTTGTCGCTGCTGACGAACAGCGCCAGCCCGCGCTCGTCCCCGACCCCGGGGTCCTGGCGCAGGCGTCCGACGAAGCTCGGGTCCCGGCCCGCGGCCTGCAACGGCGTGGGCACGTCGCACAGCGTCACCCCCGGCGCCGCCGACAGGATCTCGACGGCCCGGGCGACCGGCAGCGGCCGCGCGAACTCGGCGTTGATGGACAGCGAGTGCCCGGTGTAGACCGGCACCCGCACGCAGGTGCCCGAGACCCGCAGGTCCGGGATCTCGAGGATCTTGCGGCTCTCGTTGCGCAGCTTCTGCTCCTCGTCGGTCTCGAAGGAGCCGTCATCGGTGACCGAGCCGGCCAGCGGCAGCACGTTGAACGCTATCGGCGCGGCGTACTTCTCCGGTCGCGGGAACGACACGGCCGCACCGTCGTGCACGAGCTCGGTGGCCCGGTCGACCACCTGCCGGACCTGCTTGTCGAGCTCGTCCACGCCGCTCAGGCCGCTGCCCGAAACGGCCTGGTAGGTGCTGGTCACCAGCCGCGTCAGCCCGGCCTCGTCGTGCAGCGGCTTGAGCACCGGCATCGCGGCCATCGTGGTGCAGTTGGGGTTGGCGATGATGCCCCTGCGGGCATCGGCGACGGCACCGGGGTTCACCTCGCTGACCACCAGCGGCACATCCGGGTCCATCCGCCAGGCGGAGGAGTTGTCGATGACCACGGCGCCGGCGTCCGCGAACCGCGGCGCCAGCGCCCGCGACGTGCCGGCCCCGGCGGAGAAGATGGCGATGTCGAGGCCGCTGGGGTCGGCTGTCGCGGCGTCCTCGACGGTCACCTCACCCGCGGCCCACGGCAGCGTGGTCCCGGCCGAGCGCGCGGACGCGAAGAACCTGATCTGCCCGATGGGGAAGGCCCGCTCGGCCAGCAGCCGGCGCATCACCCCGCCGACCTGACCGGTAGCACCGACAACACCGACGTTGAGCCCGCTCATCGGCCCGTGCCTCCGTAGACCGTCGCCTGTTGGTCGACCGCGTCGAGGTCGAAGGCGGAATGTACGGCGAGGACCGCCGCGTCGACGTCCTGGCCGCGGACGACGACCGAGATGCGGATCTCCGACGTCGAGATCATCTCGATGTTCACGCC